>JAGFJE010000059.1 GCA_024103175.1 Phaeodactylibacter sp. | reverse complement strand
TGCTGTTCTCACCTCCCAAATCGAAGGCATCCACAGCTACAGGTCAAGAACATCCGGCATGAAGTTGGAAGCTGTTCTCACCTCCCAAATCGAAGGCATCCACAGCAACTCCCCAAGAACATGCATGAAGTATTCGAAGCTGTTCTCACCTCCCAAATCGAAGGCATCCACAGCATCCATAAGATTAGCTACCCGTCCACTTTTGAAGCTGTTCTCACCTCCCAAATCGAAGGCATCCACAGCAGCAAATTTGACTATCAGGAGAGTTTTGGATTCGAATAAAAGCCATCAACAGGTTCATGGTTTAAGCCATTTTGAAGATGAACGATAGCGATCCAAAAAAGTCAACTCAAAAATACTGATTTCTGCCTAAATGGATATTGACTTTTGTCAATCAACCAGTTATAAAAAGAAGGTCCACCCTCAAGTTTGTTTCTTTCACCAGGTTCATCCGTACATCATTTCCTTCCGGATAATGAGGCCTGTATTATTTTTTCGATGAAAAACGCCCCTTCTGAGTACACATTTTCACCGGCAATAAGTTGTTAAAATACTCTTAATTTTTCGGCGGACAACCTTAATGAAATCTTAAGGCCTTTAATACAAGTATAACAACTTCATATATACCGGCATGAAATGTAATTTGTCTTTCAGAGAGTTATAAAAAACTGTTGCAGAGATAAGGCTCAAACTTAAAATTTTTCTTAACACTTACAGCTAATTGAAGCGGATGACAGCTTATTGTTTGGCAGAATAGAAGGAACGTAAATTTTATTTGGTTTGTTTTCAACATGTATAGTTAATCTCCTCACTTTACGAGGATAGGAATTTTGCTCGCCAGCTACTGGAATAAGACAGTGCCCTGTCCTGCATCAATTCCAGAAATACCCTCTCTGAATTCAGTTTGGCCTCTTCAAAATCATTGTATTGAGCCAATACCCTTTTCCCATCCTTCCACAGGAATTCAATGGGGTTGTATTTCGGAGCATATGGCGGCAAAAAAATGAAATGGATATTCAAGCTAATTGCCGCCTGTAGCACCGCTTTGCTATGATGGATGCTTGCATTGTCTAAAACAATGCCGATAGCATTATCATCATTATTGAATGCCCGGATCAAAAATAAAAACTCAATCAATTGATCAGCTATAGCCTTTTCTATTGCTTTGATACAGCTATTGCCATTAGTACTCATAAACCCGAATAATGGCTGCGTCCTTTTCCCTTTGGGAGGTTGGTAAACCTTATTGGGCGTATTAACCAGCCGGCATTTATTGGGCCTGTTCTGTAAACTACTGCCGTCTAAAAAGCCAATTGTCGCATTAGGGTGCAAGTCAATGAACGCCTCTACTTTTTTTTAATGGTTTGTTCGGCATCTTTTGGCATCTTGCCATTTTCAATATAGGCTTTGCCATATTTAACTTTCTTTTCCATGCGAAGCTTCTTCCAGACAAACTTGTAGGAGTAGCTTACGTTGTATTCGTCTTTAATGTAAAACCTTACATCTTCCAGGGTCATGCCCTTGCCAGAAATTTCCTGGATCACTTTATCCCAGTCTTTATCTGACAATTGGGGCCTATATCCTCCACTAAATTGCGGCTTTAGCCCTTGGTAACCTTTTTCGTTCCACCTTGCCCGCCAATCCCTGACTGTATTCTCTGATACTTTCAACAATGCGGATACTGTTGGCACGCTCTTGTCGTCATAGAGGTATAATATAGCCAACAGCCTTTCTTTAACCCGGCCGTCGCCTTCGCTGCGATATAACTTCTCAAGAGCGTCTCTTGGATAAGTTTTGTCTACCTTGATTATCTTTGGCATAGCTTTTTTCGTGTAATATACGCCTTTCCCTCATCTTGTGGGGAGATTAACTATAGTTTGATGATATAAGCGCAATATTTTGGTAGTTGGCAGTTGATGGTTGCCTGTTGCCAGTTGTTTGTTCTCCGACAACGATCAACCAACAACAATCAACCGACAACGATCAACGAACGCCATCAACAGGCGCCTCCTCACATCGCCACTGCCATCACCCGGATCAGCCGGGAGCGTTCGCGTTCAAGGTCGCTCATCTGGCGGACGAGGCGGGCGTCTTTGCCATACGTATCCATAACTGCTCTGATCTCGGCTTTGGCCTCTTCCAGTTCTTTCCATTCGTCGAGTATCCGGCCGTAATCGTCCTGCCTTTTGGCCACGGGGTCCCGGGAGAACTGTTCGACAACAGTTTTCATAGCTTGTTCATCGTTATCCCAGTTGTTTTCGAGCAGCTCCGGGTTGGCCTTTTCGATGGCGTAGGTGTAAACCGGCTGCGGGCTTTCTTCCCCGAACGGATCGAACAGGAAAAAGGATAACAGTATCGCAATACCGGCTGCCGCGGCCGGCCAGGCGAGGCGGCGCAGGCGTACCCGGACCCTGGGCTCCAAGCCCGATTCGATGGCTTCCCACACTGCCGGCGGAGGGCTGTAGGATGGGAGCTTTTCCAGGGCGTCCTGCAGCCCTCGTTCCTTTTTCTCCCGGGCCAGTTCAGATTCGATCTGTGTCCACAGCCCGGCAGGCGGCTCGTGCAGAGGCAGCCGGCTCAATGCTTCTTCCAGCGTTTTCCGGTTGTGTTCAGTATCTTTCATCGGTCCACATATTTTTCCAGGGCCTGCCGCAATCTTTTCTTGGCGTAAAAGAGCTGGGATTTGGAGGTACCCACCGAAATATCCATCAGGTTGGCTACTTCTTTATGGGAATAACCCTCTATTTCAATCAGCACGAATACCATCCGGTAACCTTCCGGTAGGCCCTGGATGGCGCGTTCCAGGTAATCGATGTCTATCTGATGCCCCCAGTCGATGGGTTCTTCAACGGCCTGTTGGCCCAGGGGTTCGAAATTGGGCTGCCGCTTTACCTTGCTGAGGGCGGTCCGCAGGACGATGGTTTTGATCCAGGCGCCCAGCGTCGACTCCCGGCGGAAGCCCGGCAAGGCGCGGAATACTTTGAGGAAGGCTTCCTGCAGGACGTCATTGGCCAGTTCGAAATCGTTGGTAATGCGGTAGGCCACCGTATACATTGCCCGGCTGTAGCGGCCGTACAGTTCTTTTTGTGCCCGCCGGTCATTGGCCAGGCAGCCTTCTATCAGTTCGTCTTCCGTCATTCTGCTGGTAGCGTAGACCATAAGGCCGGGGTCCCTTTTTTCTAGTAAGGAGCAGGGCGCCTGCCCGGGGGTTGTATGGCCTGTTTGGTTTTTGTTATTTTTTCCCGAAAAGGATACCCAAAGATAATAAGATGCGGGAAGGATTGTTGTCGAACGCAAATTGCTGGCCGTTGAAGGTAATATGGTCCCCGAATTTCGAAAAGTTGCCTTCGTAGCGGACATCCAGCATCAGGTTCCACAAGTCGAGCCCTATGCCGGCAACCCAGCCGTAGGTGGCTTGTTCGAACTTCTGCTCGTATCCCGGAAAGTCAAACAGCTCGGAGCTGCTGTCGATGAAGATATGCGCCACCGGGCCGGCATGGAAACGAAAGGGCTTTGCCTGGTAACCCAGCAGAAATGGAATGTCGAGTTTCTGATATTTCTCCGTTCGAATGAAAGTTTCCACCGTGCTTCCCCTGAGGTCTTCCACGCGGTAATCTACCCGGTTGGAGTTGAAAAGGAGTTCCGGTTGGATCAGGAAGCTGCCCAACCGGGCCTGCAGCACCAGGCCGCCGTGGATGCCGAAGTACAGGTCCTGGACGTTTATATTCAGGAAATCCCCTCCGCCCGGTTCGGGAACATGGATCTCATTGGTATTGGCCTGGGTCGTGCCCATGCCCATGCGCAGGCCCAGTTTTACCTGAGCCGACAGCGCTGTGACGGCGCCTGTCAGCAGCAAGAGTGTTAAAGCCTTTTTCATATTCTAAAGTTTTTGGGTGCCGACTGGCACAAATATGCGAGATTTTACGCTGAAAACGGTATAATTGTTATTTTCAGAATCGCAAGCGGAAACATGGAAATAAAACACACGGCCTTTGCCGGGAGTTTTCCTTCGGAAGCCCAATGTCCTGTGAATGGGAAGCCGGAGTACGCCTTCATCGGCAGGTCCAATGTTGGTAAATCGTCGTTGATTAATATGCTGACGGGACGGAAGAACATCGCTCATATCTCCCGGACCCCAGGCAAGACCCAGCTGATCAACTTTTTCCTGGCTGATGGCGAATGGTATCTGGTTGACCTGCCTGGTTACGGTTATGCCCGCATTTCCAAACGAAAACGCCAGGAGTGGCGGCGCATGATCGAGGGGTACCTCCAGAAACGCCAGGTGCTTCAGTGTGCCTTTGTCCTGGTAGATGCCAATATACCTCCTCAGCAACTCGACATTGACTTTATCAACTGGCTGGGGGAGTCCCGCATTCCTTTTGTCATCGCCTACACTAAAACAGACCGGCTGAAACCCGAAGAGCTGGAATCCAATATCAACGCCATACAGGAGGCGCTGCTTCAACACTGGGAAGAACTGCCCCGGCAATTTATCACCTCTTCACGGGAAGGGCAAGGCAGAGAAGAGGTCCTTCAATTTATACATGAAGTGAACGAGCGTTATTTTAAAGCACTGTAACCATGACAGAGGAGCCCAAAACATACGATCACGTTTTTCCGGACATTGAGGATTGGCCCATTTACAAGCTGAGCGAAGACCGGCGCAATTTTATCCAGGAGATCGACGAGTTTACCCTGGATCGCTTCATGCGCAAGCCTTCTCCTCAATTGACGGACATTATCTCCAAGACCATCTACCTGGAGCGCATCCGGATGAAGGAGGAGCCCTGGAAGGTGGACCCGCCAAACGAACGCCAGTTCTGGAGAAGGATAAGGAACAAACTGGTGGGCCAATCCCTCGACCGCAGTGCGGAGGAAGCCCGCAAAACCAACGAAGAGATCCTCCGGCAGGTTATCCACCGGTATTCGGAAGAGATCGTGGGCACTTTCCGGATCGGCACTTTCCTTTTTGCCCGGCGTTTCCTCACCCTTTTCTTCACCCGCCTGCTCAATACGGCGGCCAGCCGCAACTGGCAGCGGATACTGGGTTCGAAACACCGCCTGGCCGACCGCCTGCTGGTCAAGGGTAAAGTAGAGGAAGTGCGCAGCCTCATACAAAAGGGGACGGTGGTGATCGTGCCGACTCATTTCAGCAACCTGGATTCCATTCTGATCGGGTACGCTGTGGATGCCTTCGTCGGCCTCCCCTCCTTTTCCTACGGAGCGGGGCTCAACCTCTATAACACCGGCTATACCGCTTATTTCATGAACCGCCTGGGGGCTTATCGCGTCGACCGGCGCAAGAAAAACTCCATATACCTGGAGACGCTGAAGGCCATGTCCAACCTGTCTCTGCAACGGGGCGTCAACAGCCTTTTCTTTCCGGGAGGCACCCGTTCCCGTTCGGGCTCCCTGGAAAAGAAGCTGAAGCTGGGCCTGATGAGCACCATCCTGGAGGCCCAGCGTGCCCTTTATCAGAAGGGAGAGGATACCAAGATATTCATCGTGCCCCTCATTCTGAGCTACCATTTTGTGCTCGAGGCCCAGTTCCTGATCGAACAACACCTCAAGCAGATGGGGAAGGAGCGGTACATAAAATCAAAGGATGACTTTCACAGTATCCGCCGGCAGTTGCGCTTTGCGTGGCAGTTCTTCTCGGAGAGCAATGACATCACCCTGTCTTTCGGCCAGCCCATGGATGTGCTGGGCAATCCGGTGGACATCAACGGGGAGAGTTACAGCCGGCACGGCCGGAGGGTCGACCTCAAAGAGTACTTCATGTCGAATGGGAGGGTTACGGAAGACCTGCAGCGGGAATCCGAATACACAAAAATGCTGGGAGATAGGATCGTAGAACGCTATTTCAAGGATAATATCGTACTGACAAGCCACCTGGTAGCCTTTGCCGCGTTCGAGATCCTGAAAAACCAGAATAACCGGCTGGACCTCTACGGCATTCTTCGCCTGCCCCCTGATGATTTCGTTTTTACGATGGAAGCTATGCGGGATGTAGTGGGGCAATTGAAAGCGAGGCTGATCGAGATGAGCCAGAACGACGAAGTCAAGTTGTCGGAACAAATACTCTGGGATGTGGGCCTTCTGATCAAGGACGGCGTTTCCCGCCTGGGGACTTACCACCTGGCTAAGCCCCTGCGCTTCAGGAAGGATGGAGAGATCGTGAGCGAAAGCTTTAAGCTCCTGTATTTCTATCATAACCGCCTGGACAATTACGGCCTGGAACGCCAGATCAGCTGGAAGAAATATGTACTGGAAATGGTATGATCAATTATGTTCGAAAAACTCTTTTTTTCAGAACGCAACATAATGGTGGCCATCCTGCTTAATGCCATCATTCTTTTTACCCTTTATTTCCCCGCTTACCGGGATAACCCGACCCTGGAGGCGATCGACCATATTTTCCTTCTTTTTTTCCTGATGGAGGCGATCGTGAAGGTATACGTTCTGGGAGTCAAAAGCTATTTCCGGAACCCGTGGAACCGCTTCGACTTTATCATTGTCATGGCCAGCCTGCCTTCGGTGCTGGTTACCTTCGTGGATATTCCGGACACTTCCCTGCTGATCATCCTGCGCCTTTTCCGCCTGATCCGCCTGATCCGCTTTTTCCGCTTCGTGCCCCACCTCAACAAGATCATTGACGGGCTTAGCCGGGCGCTGCAGGCCTCGCTCTTCGTATTGCTGGCGCTGATATTCCTCAATATCCTTCTGGCAATATTTACCTGCCACTTTTATGCGAATATAGCGCCGGAATATTTTGGAGATCCGCTGATCTCCTCTTATTCCATTTTCCAGATGTTTACGGTTGAAGGATGGAATGAGATACCGGCCGTGATCGCCCAACGGGTTCAGGAAAACGGAGCCGGAAGCAGCTTAATAAGCTCCACTTTTATTATTGGGATCACTCGCTTTTATTTTGTCTTTGTCGTGCTCATCGGCGGGATTTTCGGCATGTCGCTGGCCAATGCGATATTCGTCGATGAAATGACTATGGATAACAACCAAACCCTGGAGAACAAGATCGACCGCCTGCAGGAAGAGATTGCCGAGCTGAAACAATTACTGAAGAAAAGAAGTTAAAAAGGATTAGAAACCAGCTCTTTGGCCCGGACAGGCGCCTGCCCGTTCGCCAGGGAGATAAAATCACCAAGATTGAACTTCATCGTACTTGACCTGGAAGCGACCTGCTGGGAAGGGCGCCCGCCCTCCAAAGTGCAGGAGACCATCGAGATCGGAGCGCTGCGCCTGAACCGCTACGGTGAGGTGACCGGCTCTTTCAACAAGTTTGTAAAGCCCATCCTCAACCCCCGCCTTTCTCATTTCTGCCGGGAGCTGACCTCCATAGAGCAGGAGTATGTCGACCGGGCCAATGAATTTCCGGTGGTTATTGAGCACTTTCAGGACTGGGCGGAGATCTTTGATGAGGAATACCTGCTGTGTTCCTGGGGCAATTTCGATAAGAAAATGCTGATCCAGGACTGCCGCTTGCACCACCTGGAATACGACTGGATCGAAGGGCGCCACATCAACCTGAAGGGCCAGTACCACGATATCAAGCGCCTGCGCCGCCCCCGGGGCCTGAAACGGGCGGTGACCAACGAAGGGTTTGAATTTACCGGCACCCACCACCGGGGCATCGACGATGCGGAAAACCTCGCCAAGGTATTCGCCAAGTACCTGGATGAATGGCGCTACTGAGGTTTCCTTTTTTTTAGCTCATACATCGAACGAATGTATTTTTTCGCCAGGGGAATGATCTGAACCCGGCTGCTGGAGATGTCGTCCGTCCAGGTTACCGGCAGTTCGAATATCTTCAGGTTCAGCCATTCGGCGGTGGCCAGCAGTTCGGTGGAGAAGAACCAGCCGTCGTTTTGAGCGCCGGCTTCGTAGAGGCCCGAGTAGGCCTCCCGGCGCAGGAATTTAAAACCGCACATGCCGTCCGAGAAGCGGACGCCGAGGTATAGCTTCAGGAGAAGGTTGAAAATGCGGGAGGCTATCTCCCGCTTCAGGGGGCGGTTGATGACCTTTGCCCGGGGGTGCAGGCGGGAGCCGTAGACGATATCGTATCCCTGGTGGGCAATAGCGTCGTATGCTTCCAGAAAGTGAGAAAGGCCGGTGGCCAGGTCCAGGTCCATATAGCCTACGATGTCGGCCTTCGACTGCCCCCAGGAGGTTTTCAACGCCAGGCCGACTCCTTTTTCCGGAACTTTTACATAGGCGATCTCCGGTACCTCCTCGGAGAGCGACCGGGCGATTTCCAGCGTGCGGTCGGTTGAGCCGTTGTCGGCAATGATGATCTTCCATTGGCTGCCATCCGGGAAGTGTTCTTTCAGGAAATGGTGCAGGACTTTCACGTTTTGCTCTAACGTTGCCTCTTCGTTCAATACAGGAATGGTTATATCGAAGGTCATAATGGCCATTTTCTTTAAGAAGCGGACTGCCCGGCGAAGCCTTATTTTGGCTGTTTTTTCGCCCGGATCTCGTCTGCCGTGCGAATATAGGAGCTTTTTTGAAAATTACCGGCCCGGGCTGTGGTTGGCGATTTAAACAATTTTTTTCTTACTTTGTAGATGGCAATTCAGTCTTTGTCTATTTTATGAAACTATTACCTTTGCCCTGTCATCTTATCCGAAAGAGGCCGGACTATGAGCATGTGGAAAAACATCAAATCTCTTTTTATAATAGAAGAGGAGCCGACGAAAACGGAAGCGCCTTCCGGGCAACAACCGCCGGTTATTCCGGAGAAGGAGCCGCAGGCCCCTGCTAAGGGAGAGGTGTCGGAAAAATTTACCGAGGTCTTGTTCCGCGCCATGAGCGAGCAGAATATGGAAGGCTTCGATTACCTGGAGTATAAAAGGTCCCTGAATTCTCTCCGGGAGATGCCGATGGATGAACAGACCCGTTATCAGTCGGCTTTTGCCATGGCGCAAACCATGGGGACTACCCCCCAGCACCTGATACAGACGGCTCAGCATTATATCGACGTGCTTCACAAGGAAGAGCAGAAATTCCGCCAGGCGCTGGCCAACCAGGAGAAACTGCAGGTCGAAAGTAAAGAGCAGGAGATCCGGAAACTGGAGGAGGCGATGCAAAACAATGCCGAAAAGATCGCCCGGTTAACCCGCGAGATCGAAGAACACCGGAAAGAAAAAGCGGGGCTCCAGCAGCAAATGCGTTCGGCAGCGGAAAAGGTGGAGGCAACAAAACTGGACTTTATGGCTTCCTACCGCTCGCTCCTGGGGCAAATCCAGAAGGATGTGGACAGCATGAAGCAATATTTGAAGGAAGACTGATCAAGAACTTAAAACACAATCTAAATAATGGACACATATCAAAAGGAACTCAAGCCAAAGTCATTCTGGCAGCGCCCGGAAGGAGTGACCGGGATGGTCTTTCTGGCAGCCCTGGTTATCGGCGGTGGATACCTTATACTGGCCAACCTGCCTTTTATCATCGGACTGGTCCAGAACACAATAACCCTTGCCGTCCTCCTGATCGTCCTGGCCGCCATCGTCTACATGGTGCTGGATCCCAGAATGCGGAGCCTGGTGTGGTATGGATATAAGAGCGTGATGCGCTGGGTTACCGGCATTTTTGTACAGCTTGACCCCATCGGCATCCTGAAATCCTACGTGGAAGACCTCAAGGACAACCTGCGCAAGATGAACAAGCAGATCAGCATGCTCAGGGGCCAGATGCATAAATTGCAGGAGATCATCTACAACAATAAAAAGCAGATCGAAAGCAACCTCCAACTGGCCAGCAAAGCCAAAGCCAGCAATAAGCAGGCCATCATGATCCTCAAGTCGCGCAAAGCCGGCCGCCTCAAGGAGTCCAACATGCGCCTGGAGGACCTCTACAAGAAAATGGAGGTGCTCTACCGCGTGCTGACCAAAATGTACGAGAACTCCCAGATCCTGATGGAAGACATCAAAGACCAGGTGGAGGTGAAAGAACAGGAGCGCAAGGCCATTCACGCCAGCCACAGCGCCATGCGTTCGGCCATGAGCATCATGTCCGGCGACCCGGACCGCCGGGCCATGTTCGATGCGGCCATGGAGGCCATCGCCGACGATGTGGCCAGCAAAGTAGGAGAGATGGAGCGCTTCATGGAAATGTCGGCCAATTTTATGGACTCCATCGACCTGCAGAATGGCATTTTTGAAGAGGAAGGCATGAAGATGCTGGAAAAGTGGGAGAAGGAGGGCGTCTCGCTCATCCTTGGCGAAGAAAAACAGAACCTGCTGACCAAAGCCAACGATGATGATGAGGTGCTCGACCTGGAGCAACCCATCAAAGAGCCGGTGCGGGAGCCCGGCCACCGCAATCAGTATGATTC
>JAGFJE010000041.1 GCA_024103175.1 Phaeodactylibacter sp. | reverse complement strand
TCCGCAGAACCCTGGTACGAATATGGGCTATCAGCCTGGCGCCGGACAAAGTCGGAAGGCGGAATCCGGAAGTCGGAATGACTTTGGGCGTTCCGCAACCCTTTGGCTATCAATAGTGTCCAGCCTTAGACGGGTAGCCCGAATATGTGATGCACAGCCGGACGTGGTGGCTGTCTGCTGTTGTACGGAGAAAGGGGGCGGTTGGGTTCAGAGAGAAAAGAGTTTTTTTGCGGGGGTCAACCCTCACAGCCCAGCACCCAGCGGTAAAAATGGATAGAGGCGGGCAGGCGGGAGAGGTGGGCCAGGGAGATGTCTGCTATCTTGCCATCTTTACGGAGGATGCCGCTTTCGGCGCCTTTCAGGTTATTGATTGTAATGTTGACGTCATCCGGCAGGTTGAGTGAATCCAGCCCATGATAAAGCTTCATCGTAGCCTCTTCGGATTCCTTGTCCACAAATAAAGAAATCATGGCTATTTCTCAAATTTGTATTCCAAAATGCTCCGCTAAAAACGTCCAGATCTTTTCCCGTTCCGCTTCTGCTTCCTCCGCCAGGAGGGCATCGAATAGTGGCCGGATGGATAGTTTATCCACCTGCTTCTCTTCTTTGATGTCTTCGATGATCTCTTCGGCCGAATCGAGGTTGTGGGCGTAGTAATCGGGGAAGTGGTAGGCGCCGCCGAGCAGGGCCATGAATGCTTTTTTGTCCATCTCATTTGATTTTTACAAAACTTCCATAGTGATCTTTGGTGTAGTAAAATACACTTTTTTTCTGGTCAACGACCAGCCGCTCCGCTCCGCGGGTAAGTCCAGGCCGGACAGGGTGAACGTCAAACTAGTAGTAGGTTTTTCCCTTGGGTAAAATGCCTTCCCCAAAAGGCCCTACCCGGAAAAGGTATCGCTTCCAACCGCCAACTGGGGGGCAGCGGCCGCTTTGTGCAGGGTCTGCCGGGAGAGGTGGAGGTGGCGGAGCCACATGCGTTTCGGGTTGAAAAAACATCCGTAATTAAATCCGATTCAAAGGCTTTCCACTTCTGCCTTCAGATCCACCAAGACCTGTTTAGCCGGTTTTACCCGCTTGTCGGTGAGTAATTTCTGGCGGGCATATACCCAGTCGTTCAATTGGATACCAAGCCCGTCTTCTTCAAAATCCTCCAATTCCTCTTCCTGCAGGATCAGGTTGGGGTATTGAGATTTGAGGAAGGCCTTTATTTTCTGCTTTTTCAATTCCGGCACCTGCGAGGATCCCAGGATCAAATGGAGAATGTCTACCTGCAGATACTTGTAGGTAAAGAGAATGAGGCTGTAAAAGGGCTGCTCCGATTTGAAGCTTTCAGTAATGTTCAATATGTCATCCACGGAAAGTTCTTCCCACAATTCCGGCAGGCAGACAAACAGCTGTGTGGTATACAAGCCGGGATAGCTTGCCAGGTTGTAGCTGACAAACTCAGCCGGATCAACCGCTTTGGCCTGATCCAGGTATTGCTTCAGAAAAGGCCGGTCAACCGGATAAAAGCGCGCTTCCTCGCCCGACCTTTTCCACAACAATTCCGCCAATTTTTTCGTCTGCTCGCTGATCTTCATTATGGCAACCGTATGGTTTCAATTAATTGTCCTTCCTGATTGAACAACTGGAGTTTCGCTCCGGAAATGTTCAGCCCTAAATTACGCAAAAGATCGGGAAAAAGCATAGATTCTTCAATGCTTGGCTGATAATGCCCCGACCAATTGCTGATCCTGGTGATTTGTCCATTATAGAGCTTTAACTGTCCTGCTGCCAGTACCTCCCTGGCGCCTCCTGATAAAGTATGGTGCCCGACTCCCAGGCTAAGCTGGCCGTTCTTGGATATAACGAAATCGAATTTGCCATGGGAAACCGCCCTGCCAGACAGGAAGATCTTACTTTCCCGGATGGTAAAACCAAGTACTTCTCCCACCTGAGGCGTGGCATCTTTTAGCCTGATCAGATGCTTCCCCTGCCTGCTCAGGCCATCCGCAACGGCTGCTCCTGACATTAGCCTTGAGGAAGGCAAGGCAAGGCTGAATTTATGGCCCAGAAGATACAACCGTTCGGAGGCAGTCAGAGTAAGGCCGTCCAGCCCCATTTGCCGGGCTTCCCGAAGCCGCCATTGCCGTTCTGTTTCCGTTTCCATAGGGTCTCCGTAGAAAAGGGCTTTTTCGTAGCTGTCCATTTCCCACAGGTAGCGGCCATCGGGCAGGGTATCCACCTCCTCTGCCAAGTGGCTCGCATTCAGGCAATAGGCTGGCAAAGGTGGCGTGCCAAAGAGTAACAGGCATGGCAATAAGCGGAGGAACCGAATTGGATACTCAAATTGAATGAAATTCGATTGGGGCATAGGCTGGGGATTGAATGGGGTACAAATTGATGAAAGCAAATATATGCATTCAATGCTAATTTTTTGAATGAAAATTGCACTGAGTGCAGATATTTTGCGGATATAATTCAATAGTGATACTTTGGAGGGGCAACAATTGGGGTAATGGCAACCAGGAAATACAACAAACTCAAGCGTATCCTTAAGCAGAAAAAACGCACCGGCAAATGGCTGGCCGGCGAACTGGGGGTAGATGAAACCACCGTTTCCAGGTGGTGCCAGAACCTGACACAACCCAGTGTGCAGACGCTTTTTGATATTGCGGAGTTGCTGGAGGTGGAACCGGGGGAGTTGCTGGTGAAGCGGGGGGAAATTAATAGCTGATCGTTATTGCTTGTTTTTCACCATTGCCAGGTTGTCAAAAAGCGGCGGGTAGTTGGCCGTTTTTGAGCAGAAATCCTTAGCTTTACGAGGCTGAAGAAAATGCCCAACACCAAATCATGACCGATCAACAGAAGCTCTATCGCGTTTTTCGCCTGATCCAATTGCTGAGCCAGCCGCCCTACCGCACCGTAAAACGGCTGGCGGAGATCCTCGAAGTGGACCCCAGGACGGTCTACCGCTACCTCCAACTACTGGAGAGCCTGGGCTACGCCTGGGACAAAAAGCCCGGCGACCGCTATTACCTGCACATAGATTTTTCCACCGACGAAAAACTGATCGACACGGAAGAGGCCGGGTTTATTCAGGACCTGCTCTGGCAGGCCCCCGCCGGGCACCCCCTGCGCGACCGCCTGCTGCACAAGCTCAACCGGCAGTACATGCTGGCGCCGCTGGCGCAGAGCCTCACCAAGTTCAACGTCTACGAACACATCCGCGCCCTGGGCGCCGCCATCGAGGCGGAGCGGCGGGTGATCCTCCACAACTACTACGCGCCGTCCAGCGAGACCCTGGGCCCGCGCTACCTGGAGCCGGTGGAGTTCATGCAGGGCTATACCTACCTGTGGGCCTACGACCTGGATAAGCATGGCTACCGGCAGTTCAAGCTCGACCGCATCGGCGAGGTGGAAATACTGGACGAGCCCATCGCCGGCGAGCACGAGAGCCACGCCCTTGACCTGTTCGGCTGGACCGGCCCTGCCTGGCTGCCCGTCAAGCTGCGCCTGAGCTCCTACGCCCAGAACCTGCTGCTGGAGGAATACCCGGACGCGCGCCCCTTCGTGCGCACCTTCAAAGGGCAAGCTATCTTCGACGGCATCGTGCGCGACTGGCGGGGCATCGGCCGCTTCGTACTGGGGCTGCCGGGGGAAGTGGAGGTGGTGGAGCCGGAGGCGTTTCGGGGGTATTTGCGGGAGCGGGGGGGGCGGGGGAGGTGGTAGACAGGATGACAGGATTTATGGGATGGACAGGATTCGGGGGTGCGGCGGCTTTTCTGCCCGGATTGTCGGGACAGGTAAGCCAGGGTGCGGTTTTCTTCGGCTGCCAAAGCTTTATGCGAAGGCATGCCCACCGTGCCCTGGCTTAAGGGGTGAGGTGGCGTGAGCTGACAACTTATCGTTGGCTGCTCACTTCTGCCATGGTCAGCAGACAACTCGAAGTTGTCAGCTGACGGAAAAAAGAAACGCGCCGGGCGGCGCGTCGGCCCGCGGATGCTATCGCGCGGGGAGGTTGGGGCAAAGATACGGAGGATTGTGGTAAA
>JAGFJE010000786.1 GCA_024103175.1 Phaeodactylibacter sp. | reverse complement strand
CATTTTGTGATCATTTTTCATGATACACTATTCATGTACGGCACTTCCCTTGGAGGGTTACAATACAAATAACTTTTTTTTTAATTTTTCGGAAGTGGACAGGCGCCAGCCTTTTTTTCTTTTCTCTTCATAGCTTAACGAGCCGCTTGGAGGCTTGTTTATCGCCGCGCATCGCGGAAACGATATAATGCCCGGAAGGGAAGCTCGCCGTTTCCCAACTGATGGTGGAATTAGGCCGGAGGGTGGTCTCGTAGAGCGGCCGGCCTTTGATGTCGGTAAGGACGAGCTGCAGGGCCCGTTTTTCGTTATTGGTGATCCTCAGAGAATCCCGGAATGGGTTGGGCATCACTTCGATCTCCAGGCTGAAGGCCTCCTGGCCGGCATCCTCCATATGCTGTTCATCCTGAAAGCCGGCCGAGGCCAGCTTGTGCAGGCTCTCCGAAATGGGGAGGCCGGAAAGGGAGAGGGAAAGCGACGGCACACCGGCGGATGGTTCCGAGGGTATCCTTCCAACTGCCAGCATTTCCGTGGAAGCGGGCAGAGTAGGCCCATAGAGGGCCTCATGCACTGTATTGAGGATAGAATACTCGTTAAAGGCGTCCTTTCCGAGCTCCCACAGCATTACGCCCCCGGCCTGTTCCTTTGCCAGTTCGGCTTTGGCCGTGGCGGTTACAACGCCATTGTAGTAGATCTTGCCCACCTGGTCGACATGGGCGTAGGCGGGGTTGGTGGCCACCAAAGTCCCATAGGGAACAGAAGAGACCCTGCCGGGCTCGGAAAAATCCCAGCCATAAAGCGGTATACCCAGGACCAGCCTGTCGGCCGGCACTCCCTGGTTTTTCCAGTAAGCAAGGGAAGAAATGGCCATAGCATAGGGCGAATGAGGGCCAGGGCGGTTGGCCGTCCAGGGCCCCGTCAGGTCATAAGCCATAAGGTTAATGAAGTCAAAGGACACCATGGCCTCCTCACTGAGGTTTTTGTACCGGGTAGTGCCCGGGAAGGCGGCAGTCATCAGCTTGCCGTGCGCATTGAGGGCTCGCCGTAATTCCAGGATAAAACCGCTGTAATTATGGTTCACCTGTTTCCACTCCAGGTCAACATCCACTCCATCCAGTTCATTGGCCTGTACAAAGAGCAGGATCTTCTGGATAAAAGCCTGCCGGTTGGAAGGCGCCAATAGCCTTTTCCATGCTTCCTCCCATTCCGGTGTTAAGGCGCCGCCGGCCAGAGAAATAAGTACTTCCACGCTATCCCGGTGGGCACGCCGAACCACCTGCCGTATATCGGCGCTACCGGCGCTGAGATATCCCTGGCTGTCCGGATTGGCAAATGCTATGCAGAGATGGGTGAGTTTATCCATCGGTATCTGATCGAGCATATAGATCCGCTGATAGGGCAGATAACCGACTACCCTGGGTTGTTGGGCAGAAAGACCGGAGGAAAACCAAATAAGGAAAAAGAGCAGTGTTGTTCGCAAGGCCATCTCTGGAAGTTTGGAGGTATTACAGCCCCAAATATAAGTATTTTTCGAATGGAGCTTCAATTTAGGGCCTACCTTTCCTCCCCTTCTTCGTAAATGTCGATATCGGTAAGCACGATATTATTCTGCTCTTTTTGTTCGGCCATCAGTTTGCTGAGGTCGTCCCAGGTGTAGCGGTCATCCAGCCTGCTGCCGAAAGTGTTTCCCCGGTAAAGCCCTACGTAAAAGGCCTGGCCTCGTTTTTCGAACCGCTCGTAATCAAAGAGATGGTAGCCGCTTCTCTGGCGGTGCCCCTTATCCGTAAGAAAATCATCGAAATCGTGGGAGCGATAGTAGTAGGTTTTGAATTCCGGCCCCTCCCACTGGTAAAGCGCCAGGTACTGGGTGGCGCCTTCTTTTGATTCAAACCCTTCGATGTCCGTCAGTTGAAGGTCCCGGCGGGCGAGGTTTTCATAATCATTCTCCAGCCCTTCCCAGGAAGACAGTTTCCGTATTTTATGCTCCCGCTTACCCGGCGCCCATACCGCCAGGTAGTACTCCTTTCCGCCCCAGGTGTATGCCTCGATCTCATCCATCACGAAGCTGTCTGCCGCCATCTGCCGCTTCA
>JAGFJE010000775.1 GCA_024103175.1 Phaeodactylibacter sp. | reverse complement strand
CGCTTTCAGTACTCCGGCGAAGGGTTTGTGTACCTGATGCGGGCGGTGGAGCACCTAACCGGGATGCCACTGAACGAGTTCATGGAAGAAAGGGTTTTCGGGCCTTTGGGAATGGACAATACAAGTTATGTCTGGAAGGAGGAGTTTGAAGGCCGCTTTGCCGCGCCCCATGATGATTTAGGGTTTCCTGTCAGCAAGTACAGGCCTGGGGAGGGCAATGCGGCTCATTCGTTACAAACAACTGCTGCGGACTACGCCAAATTCCTGCTGGCGATGCTTCAGCCCCAGGAGCAGAAAGTATCTGCCGTTGAAAAGATGCTCAGCCCGGAGGTGAGGGCAGGCACTTCTTTTTCCGATCCGAAAGGGCGTTCCGGGATCTCCTGGGGGCTGGGCTGGGGCCTGCAGGAAAGCCCGGAGGGGAAGGCCTTCTGGCATTGGGGGGACAACGGTACCTTCCGCTGTTTTGTAATGGGCTACCCGGATAGTGGCAAAGCCCTCGTTTACTTCACCAACTCCAACCTCGGCCTGCGGATCGTCCCGGCGGTTACCGGCCGCTTCTTTGGCGAGAAAGAGTGCCCCGCCTGGAAGTGGATGGGGTATGAGCGGGAAGATACGCCGGGGCAGGTGTTGCTGAAAGCGATATTGGAAAAAGGATACGCCGAAGCCGTCCTTCCCTTCCTCAGTGAGGATAGTCAGAATATTGATACCACCCGTATCAAAGAATGGCAGATGAACCAGATCGGCTACCGCCTGATGGAGCGCCACCGCTATGAGGATGCTAAAAAGGTGTTCTACGCCAACATGAAAGCTTTCCCCCAATCGGCCAATACCTACGACAGCTACGCGGAGGCCCACCTGCGCACCGGCGACTTCGAAACGGCGCGGAAATACTATGCCAAAGCCCTGGAAATGAACCCGGACAACTCCACCGCCCAAAGTATCGTGCGCCGCCTGGGGCCGGAAGGCGCCAAAGGCAATGTCACCTTCCGCCTGAATGCCTACCCGCACGCCCGCCTGGTCACGCTGGCAGGGGGATTCAACGGCTGGAATCCATTATCCCTGCCCTTCACCCGCCACAACGGAGAGTGGGCCTGCCGGATCGATCTCGGGCCGGGAAGGTATGAATACAAGCTCGTTATCGATGGAGTATGGGCGCCCGACCCCGGCAACCCGGAGGTGGTAGTCAATAACGGGCATCTTAATTCGGTAAAGGTAGTAGAGGAGTAGAGCCGTTGAGTATAGATGCCAGATATAAAATATCAGAAGTCAGGCCGCCTCTGCCCCATCGGGCAAAAGCGGCCTAATCCGATCTAGCGGCCAGCTCTACATCTCCTCAAACTCCGGGCAGTCCACCCGAAGATCCGCCTCCCGCAGGGGCATTTTCAGCAGCTTACAGTAGTTTCCTTCTCTTCCCGGTTCAAAAAAACGACACTTCAGGCAACTGCGCTGTATACTGATAAAACCCAGCTTTTGCAGCTGCGCGATCAGTTGCAGCAGGCCGCTGTAGAATGTGCTTTTGCGTTCCTCGCTCCAACTGTCAAAGGCCGGGGCCATCC
>JAGFJE010000284.1 GCA_024103175.1 Phaeodactylibacter sp. | reverse complement strand
AAATAGCGGATGGCTGCCGATTCGGGCAGTACGACCGAGGCGGGTTCTTTCAAGGCCGTTTCCGGGTCGCCGGATAGCAGGCCGTAGTTGAGCACTTTAAAGAAATCCGCATCAACTGCATACACGTTCGTTTCCCGGTAGGCATTCTCAAAGTCGTCATCCGGGCGCATAGTGAAGTCACTCCAGTGGAATACCCGGCACACGGCGGCCACGCCCGGCGCCTGCTCCCGGATGGCCTCCGCCAGAGGGGGCGGCGTAGTGGCAAAGCGCTCTTCTTTGGAACCTTCCTTGAAGAAAGTGTTCAGCCGGTATACCTGCTCCGGCGCCTCGTAGAAGCGGTCGTAGCTCCATTCATATCGGATGTACTGGGCGATGAGCAGGCAGGCCGCCAGGCCCAGGGCGAGCCCTCCGATGTTGAGAACGGTGGTAAGCTTCTGCCGGAAGAGGTTGCGGATGGCTATGGCGAGGTAGTTTTTCAGCATGGTTTTTAGTGTACATTCAAATTGCTCCCAGGTACTAAATCGCAGAATGTCCTCCCCCTCGGGCAGAGGTGATTGGTCCTGGATAGAAAAGCCTCGGAGAGGCGTAATGTTGTTAGAAAAAAGTTTTGACTCGCCTTTAGCTCCAGCGGAGCGAAATGTTATTTGGAAATCTATTCATGATGATGGCCTACATTTCGCTACTCTGTAGCTGTTTTCGACGCCTGGCATCAATTACTAACGACATTAGGCTCCTCCGGAGCTGTGTTCAATAGAACCAATCGCCTCCCTCCTCGGGGGAGGTGCCGAAAGCGGAGGGGGCTTGCCCTTAGGCTCCAAAAGCCATGCCAATGAACTTAATCAACTAACAGCCAGCAACTTAACAACCAAAGCGCAAGCCTATGGCCGGTTCTGCTGTGCATCAGCGCACAAACTAGTGTTCATTTTCGGACAGGAGTGCCGCATTACGCCGCCGGCTTCAGCTTCCGTTCCAGCTGAAAGATCATTTTTTCTTTGATGAGGTTGAAGGCATCATAAAAGCTGCCTTCCATAGCTTCGGGAATGGATTCCAGCATGGCGGCATATTTTTTCTGGGTAAGGGTAAAGTACAAAATCCTGGCTTCTTCCGAAGTTAATTCGACGGGTAGTACATCATCGACTATGTCGCTGATGGCATCGAATTTTTTGAAGAGGTTATTGAGTGTATTTACCAGGTTCCAATCTATTTCTTCCTCTTGTTTGTCGGTAATGAAATGTTCGATGAGATAATGGAATTGCAGGCAATAGACACCGGCGTCAACTGTTCTCACTTTTATTGTAACCATAATCAATTGTCTTCTTTATTTCCCGGAGGTCGGATCAGGTAAATTTCATTTAGCTGAACAACCATTGGATACTCAGGAAGCTCGGGATAACCATAGATGTAATCCTTTTCGACTTTTCTGCATTCTGCCAGATCGCCCCAATAAAACGGAGTGTATTTAACGCCCCATCTGAGCAATTGGGTTTTACTATATCTCCGGTCGTTGGAAGTAATTCCATATCTCCAAACCATTCCTTTCCTTAAATATATGGTTCCACCAGGACAATCCCAACAAATGTATCTTCCATCTTCTTCAGTTGTGAGCCGGTATACCTCGTAATTATCTATCTTATTCTTCTCCTTTTCCTTTTTAGCCACTCGTTCCGAGCTTAAAGAATAGGTGCCGTCAGGATTTTTCCTTATTTCATCTGGCAAAGAAAGTGAAAAGTAAATGGCAAATGCGGCTATTCCTAAAATAACTAAAACAATAAAATAAATCTTCGCCGTCGTCCGGTATGGTAGCCTGGTGAGCCACTGACAAGTTTTGCCTTTTTGTTCAAAGCACGTTTTGCAGGATTAACCATCAAGATTAGTTTTCAGGAATAATTTACCGCAAAATATAGAATAAAATGTCAAAAATCAAGCTAAATACGCCTTTTTAAGCACTATTCAGCATGAATACTCAATGAAACCTGATTAGCAGGTTTATTTCCAAGTATATATAGGATATTACACTAAACCGCCTGGCCCCTGGCAGATATGCCCCTCTTAATGTCATAGGATAATCTCCTTTTTTATAACTTTATCTTCATTGATTACCAAAATCCACCTTTACACATCAATATCATTCATACCGCAGCGCCTCCACCGGGTTCCCCCGCGCCACCTTCACCGACTGCCAGCTGACCGACAGCCACGCCAGCGCCACGGCCAGGGCCGCCGCCAGCAGAAACCAGGCCGGGTTGATGGCCACATGGAACGCAAACCCCTGCAGCCAGCGCCGCATCAGCAGGTAAGCGATAGGAGCCGCAATTACACTTGCCAGCAAAGCCATCAGGGTCACCGGCCGGTTCAGCGTAAGGACGAGTTGGGTAACGCTGGCCCCCAGCACCTTGCGCACCCCGATCTCCTTGGTGCGGCGGGCGGTGGTGAGGGTGGCGATGCCGAACAGGCCCAGGCAGGCGACCAGGATGGCCAGCCAGGTGGCCCACGCCAGGATACTGCTCAGGTGTTGCTCGGCCCGGTACTGAGCGTCGAGCGCTTCGCTGACAAAGGTGAAATCGAAGGGTTGTTCGGGGGCTACTTTGCTCCAGGCTTGCCGGATGGTTTCCAGCGTAGCCGGCACATCCCCGCCGGCCAGGCGAAGGGCGATCTTGGGAGTGGGCAGGTCTTCATAAGAGACATCGCTCACCACCCCGAAGACGCTGCGGGGGTTCATGCTCATCATCAGCGGGCCGATTTCGGTATGCAGGGAGCGGAAGTGAAAATCTTTCAAAATGCCGGCCAGTTGGAACGACTCGAAGGGAGGCGGCAGTTGTTGCCCCACCAGCTCCCGCCAGCCAAAAGCATCGGCCATGGTTTCATTGATTACAACCGCCTGGTTTCGGTCGCTGGGAATGTCCGGTGAGAAACTTCGCCCGGCAGCCAGGCCAATGCCCATGGTTTCCAGGTAGTTTTCACTCACAGCATTGTAGGCGAACGTCCGGTACTGTTGGCTAGAAGGGTCCGTATAGCCCAGGTTAGTCCAACCGGGGATGCCGGCGGCATGGGTTGAAACCGTTACTCCTCTTATGCCCTGTTGCCCGTTGAGTTCCTGCCGCAGGCGGCTTTCAGCATCCCGCCCTTCAGCATAAATGGCGAGGAGGCCGTAATCGTTGGTAGGGGTAGCCTGATAGGGCAGGATGACAACCTGTTCTTTATCAAACCCCAGGTTCTTGTTCTGCAAATACCTGAGCTGAGCGGCCATCACCATGGTGCAGATGACGAGGCTGAGGGAGAGTACGAACTGGAAGCTGGCCAGCCCGCGCAACAGCATCTGCCGGCCCCGCCCCAGCCGGGTGATCATGCCCTTTATGGCCCGCAGAGGCGAAAAACCGGAAACGATGAGGGCAGGGTATGCGCCCGCCACAAGGCCCAGAGCCAGCCCTCCACCCAAAAAGAGCCCAAGGCTGAAGATGGTATACGGAATGGACAAACTCTTTCCGGTAATGAGGTTGAAGGCCGACAGGCATAGCTGCGCCATCAATACGCCCAGCACCACCGCCAGCAGCGTTACGACTACCGATTCGCTCCAAAATTGCTGCATCAGTTGCCGACGCAGCGCGCCCGCCACCCGGCGTATGCCCACTTCTTTTGCCCGGGAAACGGAACGGCCGATGGCCAGAATGACGAAATTGACGATGCCCAGCGCCAGAACGAGCAGGGCAATGCCGCTCAGGATCACAGGATACCGCCGGTCGCTCACCGCGGCTATGCCCTGGGGGAAGTCGTTGTTCAGGTGAATATCCAGCAGGGGCTGCAGCCCCACCACATATTCTCCCGCTTTGTATATCCGGACAACCTGCCGGTCGATCACCGGCGCCATCTTTGCCTGGAGCGCCTCAGCGTCGACACTTTCTTTAAGCAATACATAAGTTTCCGGATACACGAAAGTCCAACTCGTCAGCGCCCGCTCGGAAAAGAGGGTTTTCATGTTCTCATAGGGAATGAGCATATTGTACTGAATGCTCGAATTGGCCGGCGCCTCTTCGATGATGCCCGATACGGTGAACTGCTCCCATTTGCCATTGAGCTGTATTGACAACACCTGCCCCAAAGCAGGGCCATCGCCAAAGTACTTGCGGGCGGCGGTGGGCGTCAGCACTACCTTGCGAAGGCCGTCCAGAGCCTCCGCTGGCTTGCCTTCCAGCAACTTGAAGTCAAAAACCTTAAACACCGAAGGGGTTATCACGTGTACCTGCTCCCGGCTTACCTCGCTACCCTTCTTTACCAGGTTCCCGGTGGTGATGTACTGCACGGTTTCCTCCACTTCGGGAAAGTTGTCTTCCAGGACGCCTGCCAGGACGACCGGCGTCACCGTATTGAAGAATACCTCCCCCTGATAGTGTTCCTTGGCCCAAACGCGGTGTATCCTGTCCTTTTTGCTGTGGAAATGGTCAAAAGACCACTCCTCACGGGCGTAAAGGCCAAGCAGTATAGCCACCGCCACCCCGATGCCCAGGCCGAGGATGTTGATGGTGGAATAGAGCTTTTCTCTAATGAGGTTGCGGGCCGCGATCTTGAGGTAGTTCTTCAGCATGAGCCTATTATTGTGTAAAAGTGCATGAGTGAGGTTGCTCCGGAAAGCCCCATGAAGGGATGATGGAATGGGGGAACGAAGGAATGAATATTATTCTAAATGCATTAGTTACTGTAAAAAAAAGTTTAATATATGGAATTCGTACTCAATCATTCATTCC
>JAGFJE010000708.1 GCA_024103175.1 Phaeodactylibacter sp. | reverse complement strand
CCATGTTCTTCATCTGCTCGACCGTATCGTAGTCCTTGGGCGGCTTTTCGTGGTATTTCCACTGGTCTACATACATTCCCTTTAGGAATAAGGGAAACTGAGAAATGAGGTCGAGCGATTCGGAGATATGTATCCGGCCGCGAATGGTGTGCATCACCGCTTTCCAGATGATCAGCGCCCGTTGTTTTTCCTCCGGATGGCCCAGTTGTTCGGCAAGGTGGTTGATGTATTTGTGCGCTTCCTGATAATGCTTTTCAAGATTCAGGCTGTTCATAATGTTCTTGTTTGTTTTACTCAATCGTTTTCTCATACAACCTGAACCCGTAGGGTGATGTTCAATACTCCGCCGGGTAGTCAGGCTACCGGGCCGGATGCGCATGACAAGCCTGATCACACCCCGAATCCCACCGCATGCACCATCGGCAGATAATTGCTCAGCACCTCCCAGGAATCACCCCTGTCCCGGGAAAAGAAAACATTGCCCGTCGTCGTCCCGAACACCACCTCCTCGCCGGAAGCGGCCAGAGCGTGGCGGTAGACGATGTCGTAGCAATGCTGCTGGGGCAGCCCTTTGCGCAGGGTTTTCCACCTCTTCCCCCCGTCGTCGGTGCGGCAGATGCAAAGGCTGTGGCCCACCGCTGTCCGGATCTCATCGCTTACGGCGGGCGCCACCCAGGCCTGCTGTGGATTATTGTCGGCAACGGCAATGGCGAAGCCGAAGCGGGCGGGCCCTTCAGGTTCAGAGACATCGGCCCAGTTGGCGCCGCCGTCCTTGGAAACGAAAATGCCGCAGTGGTTCTGCTGCCAGAGCACATCGGGATTGGAAGGGGCGGCGGCCAGCAGGTGCGGGTCGTGGCCTACCTCGGAATAAGGATCGGGCAGGAAATCGGCCCGCAGGCCTTTGTTGCGGAAGGCCCAGCTCTGGCCGCCGTCGCGGCTTTCCAGCACGCCAGCCACGCTGATGCCGATGTATAGGTGATCTTCATCGCGGGGGTCTACAACGATGGAGTGGATGCCGGGGTGGTCGAATCCGCCGCCGAACCATTGTTTGGGGCGGGTAGGGTGGTTCCAGAGGCTTTCCACCAGCTCGAAGCTGTTGCCGCCGTCTTCGCTGCGGAACAGGCCGCCGGGAATGGCGCCCAGCCAAAGGCGGTTGGGGTGAGCGCGGCCGCCCTGCTGAATGCTCCAGATGTATTGGGTGGCCGCCGGTACGCCTTCCTTGACCTCCGCCCCTTCCGGATAAGCAGGCGCGGATACTTCCTCCCAGGAAGCGCCCCGGTCGAAGGAACGGTGCAGTTTGACGCCCCAGTGGCCGTGGTCGAGGGCGGCCCACCAGGCGCCGTGGCGTTCGTCTTCGTAAGTGAAAGTGACGGGAATGCCGTTGAAATGGCTGTTCGTAATGGCCCAGCCGCCGGAACGGCGGGAGCAGACGATCAGGCCTTTGCGGGTGCTGAGGAATAAGGTGTTCTTACTGGCCATAGGTGTCATTTTGAGCTGTGGGCAGGGGCGCTACCGGGAGGTAAGGGCGCCCTCCTCCATAACTCGGGTATACAATCGGGTTATGCAGGATTAATTTAGGGAAAAAACGGCAGTTTTTCCAGTGCCTCCCGCAATTACTTATACGGCAAATGCTCCAGTATTATCTGTATCCCTTCCAGGTGGGCCTGCCTTTTGTCGTTGGCCTTGATCCTGATCCAGGGGTTAACCTTTCCATCCGTCCGCCTGAACATTTCCTTTTTGTAGTGGGTGTATTCATCCCACAATTCCACAGCGGCGAGGTCGACAGGAGTGAGCTCCCAGCGGCGCAGGGGGTCTTTGCGAACGGCCGCAATACGCTTCTTTTGTTCCTTCTTGGAGATGGAAAGGTAGAACTTGAGGAGGAGAATGCCGTCGCCAATGAGCATTTCCTCGAAGTGGTTGACTTCCTTCATGAAGCGGTCGTATTCTTTCCTGGTGCAGAATCCGTTTACCGGCTCCACGATAGCGCGGTTGTACCAGCTGCGGTCAAAAAAGGCGATCTCCCCCCGCTCGGGCAGGCTTTTCACATAACGCCGGAAATACCACTGCCCCTGTTCTTTGGGGGTAGGCTTTTGCAGGGCCACCACCCGCATGGAGCGGGGGTTGAGGTGGTCGGTAAAAGCCCTTACGGCGTCTCCCTTGCCGGCAAATTCGCGGCCTTCCACAATGATCACGACCCGCTTTTGGTTTTCTACCACCCAGTTTTGTGCTTTGATGAGTTCGGCCTGCAACCGGACCAGTTCCTCCTCGTACAGCATCTGGCCGACAACGTCATGAAAGTCAGGTTTTTTGGCCATCAGCAGGTACTCTATTGCCCGGGAAGAGCTCAGCAGTTTTAGTTCCTTGTCGCTAAACATAGTTTCAGTCTTTGATCAACATAGCCCGGTAAAAACGATGGACGACATTGGGGTCCGGATAAAGAACGGTTTCCGCCTCTTCCTTCCCATCATAATCAAAAAGCGAAAGCACGTGCCTGATGCTTTCCAGGCGGGCCTCCATTTTATTATCGGTTTTGACGACGATCCAGGGACAGAAATCCGTATGCGTTTTGAAAAGCATTTCCCGGATGTAGTGGGTGTATTCTTCCCACAGCTCCCGCGCCTTTTTGTCGACCGGGCTGATCTTCCACTGCTTGAGCGGGTCCGTTTCCCGGGCTTTTATCCTTTTCTTCTGTTCGTCTTTGGAAACGGCGAACCACAGTTTGATGATCTTCACGCCGTCTTCATACAGCATGTGTTCAAACTCCGGAACCTGGCGCAGGAAGCGCTCGTACTCCGCCTGGCTGCAAAAACCCATGACGGGCTCCACCACGGCGCGGTTGTACCAGCTGCGGTCGAAAAAGACGATCTCGCCGGGGTTGGGCATCTCCTTGAGGTGGCGCCGGAAATACCATTGCCCCTTCTCGATGTCAGAAGGCTTGCCCAGCGCTACCCCCCGGGCGGAACGCGGGTTGAGGTACCGCCGGAAGCGGCGTATGGCGCCCCCCTTGCCGGCGGCGTCCCGCCCTTCGAAGATAATGACCACTCTTTTTTTATTTTTCAGAATCCAATTCTGAAGCTTTAGCAGCTCTATCTGCAGTTTTTCCAGTTCATTTTTGTAGATGAGCCGCTCTTCCACCTTTTGGAGGTCTACCTCCTTTTCTAAAAGGAAGGCCATGAGTTGTGTCCTGGTCTCTATGGCCGCTATGTCTGCATTGGTAAAAATGGTGTCGCTCATATATGAGAATTGTTGTACTTTCTTGGCGCCGTTAAGATGAGGTTTCTTCCAGGGGAATTTAATGATTCTTGTCATCATTGCCATTATGAATTCATCTGGATTGTTTTTTTACCGCAAACAATTTGAGGAAACGCTTATTTTAAGAAGAATAGCCAAGGCGCATTTTGCCGCCGATTCGGAAAAACAGAGGCCGGCATGGAGAAGCGCAATCGTATTCACCAAACATAAAAATCCGTCAAAATGAAAAACCTGACCTACACCACGTTTTTTGCCTTATTCCTGCTGCAGAGCTGTGCCCCGGCATCTCCGCCGGAGGCTGCCGGGGAAGAGAGCGGGCCTACGCTGGAGGCCTATTTCGACAATAGCGGCAGGGATGACGTTATTACAGGAGGCGTCAAGATGATCCCGGTTTCAACACCCTCCGGAGAATTCAAAGTTTGGACCAAGCGGACGGGCAACAACCCGACCGTGAAGGTTCTGCTCCTTCACGGCGGGCCCGGCGCCACCCATGAGTATTTTGAGGTATTCGACAGCTACTTCCCGGGAGAAGGCATCGAGTACTACTACTATGACCAGTTGGGGTCGGAATACAGCAGCCAGCCGGACGACAAGGCGCTCTGGGAAACCGCCCGCTTCGTTGAAGAGGTGGAGCAGGTACGCAAAGCCCTGGGCCTGAACAAGGACAATTTCTACATCCTGGGCCATTCCTGGGGCGGCATTCTGGGCATCGAATACGCCCTGAAGTACCAGGAGAACCTCAAGGGCCTCATCATCTCCAATATGATGTCTTCCATCCCGGCTTATGTGAAATACGCAGAAGAGGTGCTGTCTCCCGGCCTGCCCGCCGATGCGCTGCAGGAAATCCGCGCCCTGGAAGCCGCCGGCGAGTACACCAGCCCCCGCTACCTGGAGCTGGTGGAAACCCACTATTACCCCAAACACGTGCTGCGCATGCCACTGGAAGAATGGCCGGAGCCGGTCGTTCGCTCCCTGGGCCACCTCAACTACGACATCTACCTGATGATGCAGGGCCCCAGCGAGTTCGGCGTCGTTGGCGACGCTACCCTCAAGGACTGGGACCGCACCGAAGGCCTTGCCAATATTACCGTGCCCACCCTCACCGTCGGCGCCGAATACGACACCATGGACCCCAAGTATATGGAAATGATGGCCGGCAAACTGGCCAACGGCCGCTATCACTACTGCCCCAACGGCGCCCACTGGGCCATGTACGACGATGCGGAGAATTACTTTAAGGGCGTGATACAATTTATACGGGATGTGGATGCGGGGCAGTTCTGACACATCACGAGAGCTTTTTGGGAGGTACCCAGTGATCTGGGCAGTTGTATTTTCCTTTCATTTATGCTCTTAACTGCATCTTCGTTTCACGTATCTTCTCGCGCCACAAGCGCGTCGAGCTGCATCTGCTCGGCGGCGGTGATCCTGCCGTCCGGAATTGCCCCAAAGGCGGCCGCATCTTCCAGCACGCACTGCGCCGCGTCGGGCAGCGCATCCGGCCCGTCCAGCCGGAAGGAGGCCGGCGACTGGGGGCCGAAGAGCAGCGCCCGCTTCAGTTCCGGCCAGCGGGCCGGGACGGGCTCCACGCCCGCCTGGCCAGCCAGCAGCCGCGCCCAGGTATGCATGCGCAACATCGGC
>JAGFJE010000678.1 GCA_024103175.1 Phaeodactylibacter sp. | reverse complement strand
TGCTTTCCGGGCAATCAAATTAGAAAAAATCATTGGAAACTTTCGGGAACAAATATTTTTTGCTGTGGGCGCTGAGCCGCTCAAATTTGTAGCGTCAAAGATCTTTTCACTTTTAATGTTGCAAATTATGAGAGAACTGCTTGAAAGGTTGAAAAAAGCCCAGCGTGAAGAAGAAACCCAGGCTTTCCTTGAAGCCTGCTACGAGGCGCTGTTTGAAACACTGTATTTAAAGGCTATTTACTATACCCTTCAGGATGCGGATGCCATGGACCTCGTCCAGAGTTTCTTCGCCGACCATCTGCTCCGCGAACCGGAGCGGTACATCCATAAGATCCCGGCCTGCTCCGGCCCGGCCATGATGAACTACATCCTGGTGATGTTCCGCAATTTTTACTATCGCCGGTATCAGAAACGAAGGAAATACCTGAACCTCCACGCTCATCTCGACTACAAGGCCTGGGGCCTGATCTCGGGGCAGGCAGAGGGCAGCTATGAGGAAGAGGGCCCTTTGAATGAGGTGCTGGCGGTAATCGCCCAACTGAAACCCGCCCAACAAAGAGTAGTGGAGATGCGGCTGGAGGGCAAGAAGTACGATGAGATCGCTCAGGCCACCGGCGATACGGAAACCGCCGTTAAGACCCGTTATCACCGCGCCAAAAATACCCTGCGCCGGATATTACAGGAAAAGCGGAGTGGGGAAGGCCTGGCCCTTGTTTCCTGAAAGACGCGGCCGCGTCTTGGAAATAGGTTTCAAAGGCATTGGGATAGGCTGGAAAAAAAAACTATCTTTCGGGCATGGATTCCCCACCGGATATAAAAACCTTGCTGAAGTATCTCGCTGGTGAATTGCCCGAAAGGCAGGAAGCGGAACTGGAACGCTTTGTCCTCGGCCACCCGGAGTATCAGAATGCCCTCAAAGGTTTGCGTATCCTTATGAAACACTACAAGTCTTCTCAGGACCTGCTGGATTTCCTTCAGGAAAGGAAGGCCAGCCTGGGAAAAGGCCTGTTCCGCAAGTAATATCCCCGCTATTTCCCGAAATGCCGGCTGCTGGCGGAACAGGCCTTTAGTAATTCCCGAATGGCTGCCATCTGGTAGCCCTTTCCATGCCCTTTATTGCTTTTATTCACTCATAAAACAACCATTATGAAGATGCGCCAAACATCTATCCTTTTCGCGGTGTTGCTCCTCATCGCCGCTGTATGGTATCTTTCCGGATGTGCCAATGGGCTCGAGGAAGGTACGCCGGGCGACAACCGTCCCGCCCTTTTTGAGGCCTGTATTGACCTGGGCATTGATACCGTCATCAACCTTGAAAATGACGAATATAAACTGGTTTACAAGTGGAAGGAAGGGGATATCGACCCAAGCGCCCAGTCTTACCTTTTTCAATACACGGTCTTTGCGGACAGCACCCGGCAGGAAACCCTTTCTTCAGATGCCAAGGTTACGAGCGAAAATACCTTCGAGATCACCGTTTATGCTCCGAAAGAAGAAGTGCCCCGCTGTGTTGAAACCTTGCTGAAAATCCTGGATCGTTCCAGCGGAGAGACAATCGATACCCTGGAACTGCTGTGCGGCTCCGATGTCGTACTTTTCTACGAAGGCGTCGTCTGGGACGATGTCGTCATCTTCCGGGCAACCGATTCCACTACAGTGGACAGCATATGCACCTACCCGGATACCCTTTGCGAGTACATTGCCTTCCTGGATACCACCGTAACCTATGAACCTCCTGAATCTACCGAGACGGAGGACTTTAATGTGGGCCTGTTCGAAGCTTACAACATTTACCTGTTCGAGGATCTCAGAACTTGTTTCTGTGTGGATTCCATTCGCCTGGATACCACCGCTTTCCGGCAATGTATGGATACGTTGAAGACCATCGCCTTCAGCATTAAAGCGGCGAACCTGCCCGAGAACAACATCTGCTTCGACCAGCCGGAGCCGGATGAATCTGTTTCGGACGATTGATATTTAAAGCAAAAAATCACTTCTGCCCTGTAACGTATCCTTCTGCTTTTGAATAATAGAAGTGAACGCTTTACAAACAACAATTTCCCGGCCCGCCCCGCAGCAATTATAACCCCATGAACAAAAAACCAGATGAACGGGGCGGGCGCCGGGAAATTCCCCAAACCCTGTATAATTCAAAAGACCAAATTTCTTCACATAAAACAACTCCAAAAATGCCAAAATCAGTATTGCCGGAGCAGCTCATGCAAGGTGTATTGAGCAAGCTCTACGACGTACTCACCATGGGCGACGACAATGTGGCCCAGAGCAATGACGACTTCTTTTCCTGGTGCCTGGGGATACCCTACGATGAAGAACAGTTCGACTTCCTTACCCAGGGCTTTACCGCCATGATCCGGAAAAACGGCCAAAACGGGGAAGAAGGAGCGAACGGAGAGGACGACGGCAGCGTCAGCCTCAAGGAAAAAATGGGTATGCAAACGGCCGAACTCTACCAGGAAGCGGAAAACCTCGCCCGCTTCGTGGATTTCATTCCCAGCACCTCCGGCCTGGAAGACGGTAAGCGGCGCCACAATATACTGGCCTGGAACCCGGACTCCAACCTATCCGGCATGTATGAATACGTGCTGCGTATGAGCCAGGTGATCAAATCGGAATTGGACGAAAAGACAAAGGCCAAGATCGAAAAACTGAGAGGCCTGCTGGTCACTACCAAGACGAAAGTGGACCTCATCACCGATGAGGAATTCGAGGTCACCGAGCCTTCCATGCTGGTTAAGCTCTACTACGAAAAAATGAACGCCTACATCGAGGCGGCCATGGAATACCGGAGCTACCAGGTGTCGGCCATGGCTGCTTCTTCGCCGGAGGCCGTCCACTTCTGGGCCATGAACGCCAGTAAGCTCCGCAACCGCGTTAAGGCGGCCTACAACGACTGGGTGTCAAACGGCTACAAGGAGGACTTCGACAAGATCAACGCCTACCTTGACCAGGTGATGTCCCGCGACCTTACCCTCTTGAAAAAGGAGTACAAGGAAGACCTGGACAACGCACAGCTGACCGGCATTGCGTCCAATTCCGATTTTTACTACACCAGCCTGCTGCCGGGCAATTTCGCCCGCGCCAAAGGATGGACGAAGTTCACTTTCACCCAGAACGATTACGAATCCCAATACGAACGGGATCAGACGAGCTGGGGCGCTCAGGCCGGATTTTTGGGCAGTGTGCTGAATATAGGAGGCAAAGTGGATTCCAGCACCACCAAGGTCAGCAGCGACATCGACTGGAGCACCTTCAGCCTGAGTTTCGAAATGGCGCAGGCGCCCATCAGCCGCCCCTGGTTCCATCCCGAGTTCCTGAAGTCCCACTATTGGAGGTTCCATCCGGACGCTTCCAAAACCGGCCAGACGGATATACTGTCGGATGGCAAAATACCGCCTGCCGGCGGCCTGACGGCCTTTGCCACGGCCATGGTCTTCATCCGCAACCTGAAACTGGATTTCAAGACCCATTCCGGCAACTACGATGCCGTCAATAAGGCCATCTCCGGCAGCGGCGGACTGAGCATCGGGCCGTTCTTCGCCGGCGGCAAGTATAAGAATGGCCATCAGGAGAGGGATTATCAGTCGAATACCGAAGCGCAGGGCATCGAAGTGCCTGGTATGCAGGTAGTGGGCTTCCGCTGCCATTTGCTGCCCAAGTCTCCGGACCCGGTCAAGGAAGTCGAGGAGGGCCAGTGGGTATGACCATCCTC
>JAGFJE010000671.1 GCA_024103175.1 Phaeodactylibacter sp. | reverse complement strand
TAGCGCCGCAGGTTAAAGTTCTATGTTTTTGGGCTGGAGCGCGGACTTCCAAGTCCGCGAATATGATCGATTCAGCGGGCCTGGAGGCCCGCGCTCCAGTTAGTTTACAATATAAGTTTTCAATCTGTGGCGCCGTAGGCGGCGTTGTTGTTTTCAAAAATACAGTTGCGGATAAGAGGAATGGTTAGGAACACCCTGCAGGATCACACGGAATTCATTTCAATATGGATATTATATCACGGGATCGGTTTATACAAATGTACCCTGTTCTGTTCCTGCCGCACAAGCCGGGAATCCGGGATTTTCAGAAATCCCCGTTTTCAGTTAGAATTGGCTATCAGGGAGTTAGAAGCAACCCGAAAATCCGGTAGGTTCCTTCGGCCAAAAACTCACCTCAACCTCCCGGCAAATGAGCAAAGCAAATTACTTATCGCCCCTTTCCGGTAGAGGCCCTCACCAGAATCCGTTAGAAGCGCTCCCGTGAATCCGGGATTTTGAGCAAAAAGGGGGCGGGCAGGGCAGCCGAAAGGCATTGCTCCGGCGTTGAACAGGGAAATGAAATACATGAAACACTGGAAACGGAGGTGGGCCCTTCCGGCCCTTCTGGCAGGCAGCCTGGCCGGATCAGTAATGGCCAACCCGATAGTAGTGGACAGCAGTTTCTCTTCCAGGATGCTGGGCCATGAAGTTCAATTCCTGGAAACGGCGGCCGATACCCTTACCCTGGAACAGGTTCTGGAGATGCCGGGCCCGGCCTTTAAGCAGCGGCCCAAACCCGGTTTTTTCTTTGGCCTTCAGGACAAGGGCTTCTGGCTGCGCTTCAGCCTGCGGGCGCCACAGGGCGCCAACCTGATTTTTGAGATGGCCAACCCTTACATCGAGGAATTTCATTTTTTTGTGGTGTCGGGCAACGAAACGCTTCAGGCCGATACCCTGGGAGCGGACTTCCCTTTCCCGGAGCGCTTCTATGCCCATCGCAACTGGCAGATACCCATAGTTCTGCCGCCAGTGGACAGCGCCCTCTGCCTGGTGCATATCCCCCCCGTCCGGAGCCCGCTGCGGTTCGACCTGTACCTCTGGAACCACACCGCCCGGTTGGATCAACAATTCACGGAAAGCGCCATCCTCACCGCCTTTTTTCTGGCCCTGTTGATCTACCTGGTGCTCATTTTTCTGGTCAACCTGGTGGCGCGCTTTCGCTCGCTCTGGTATTATTTTGCCTATGTCGCCCTGGGGGCCCTGCTGTTGTTTTCAAGCCTGGGCCTTGGCTACCGTTACCTCTGGCCGGAAATGCCTTTTTTTCACCAGGCGTCCGAATTGCTGATCTCCAACCTTTACCTGCTTGGCGGGCTTCAGTTTGTGAGGGTTTATTTTGCAACCACCCGTTTCTTTCCCCTGCTCAACCGAATGATGATCATTACCATGGGTATTTCGGCCGCCTTTATCCCCTTTGCGGTGGGCCTTCCTTTTGCGCCCTTGCGTTTTTCCCATTTGCTGCACCTGCTGCACTATCTCGTATTTATGGCCGGCTTTATACTGGCTCTTGGGGTATTCATCATGTCCCTTGTGAAGCGGCAACGCATACAAGCCGGGTGGTTTCTGTTTGGTTTCGGCCTGCACGGCCTGGGGATCGCATTGACGATCCTGCAGTATATCGGGTGGTTTCCCTTCGTCTCCTCTACCCGCTGGCTATACAACATAGGGTTCCCCTTAACGTTTTTCCCCCAGATGGCCATGATGGCGGGCATGCTGATCGAAGTGCCGGTCCTTTTCTACGTCGCCTTCCACCGCTTCCGCAGCCTGTATGAGGATGCCCAGAAACAGGCCGCCTCCCGGGAACACAACCTCAACAACCTGGTGATGAGCATTGAGAACGAGCGCAAGCGCCTCGGGCAGGACCTGCACGACTCGCTGGGCGTGCAGCTGGCGGCTATCAGGATGAAACTCTCTATGATGCACGATAAAGCTTCCAACGAACAGCGCCGGGAACTGGAGCAGGTTATGCAGGGCCTCGAACAGGCGCACCGGGAGATGCGCATCATCAGCCATGACCTTATGCCACCTTCGTTGGAACGGCAGGGGTTGTCTGCCGCCGTACAGCAACTACTCCAACGCATGCAATCGGTTCAGCCCGGCCTCAAAACCCATTTTTTCAATAACGCGCCCCTGGAGCAACTGACGCCAAGGGCCCGCATCCACCTGTACCGCATATTATCGGAGCTGATCACTAACTCCGTCAAACACGGCGGGGCACGGGAACTCACCGTCCAGCTGACCCGCTACGATGGAAGCATTCAAGCCACCGTAGAGGACGACGGCAGGGGTTTCGATACAGATGCTCCCCGCGGCAAAGGCATTGGCCTGAGTAATGTCGAGTACAGGGCTAAGGCCCTGGGCGGCCGGTTCAGCCTGGACGCCCGGCCGGGGCGCGGAACTTTTGCAAGTATCGAAGTGCCTTTGAAGAAAATTGTGGAAGGGTAATGACTCTAAATACAATTCAGCTCCCTTCCCTTATTGATGGCTTCAACCGCATTTTTCACATCAAACTTGGAGTAGATGTTTTTCCGGTGAGACTCTACGGTAGCCACAGAAATACAAAGAATACCGGCTATTCCGGCGTTGGATTTCCCTTCCGCCATAAGGGCAAGCACCTCTTTCTCCCGCGAGGTCAGCGGGCAGTCTCCATCAAAATCCACTATCACTTCCGCCTGGCTGATGAGGCGGTTAACCAGCCGGTCAAGTATGTCGGGGTCGAAGAAATAGTGGCCGGCCTGAACTTCATGAAAGGCCCTCGCCAGGTATTCTTTAGGGCTGCTTTTCAGTACATAGCCCCTCACTCCTTTAGCCAGGCCTTCCTGAATATAAAAAGGATCATCATGTTCCGTCAGAAAAATGATCTTCACTTCGGGCTGTTCGGCCAGCAACTGCTCCATCACTTCCAGCCCATCCATATCAGGCATCCGCAGGTCGAGCAATACCTGATCCGGCTTTTCCCGCCGGCAAACTTCCAAGCCTTCCCCCCCGCTCGCCGCCACACCGACTACTTCCACACCCTGGATATCCGACAACAGAACAGAGAGGGCTTCCAGCCACATTTTGTGGTCATCGACTAAAATAACGCGAATGGGTTTTTCTGGCATATCACTGAGGCTTTTTCCTAGCAATATAATCATTTTATATCGCCCCCCACTCCTTGCCTTTTACTTCCCGGCACACCTTTTCATACTCCTCCTCCGTAACAAAACCATTTTCATAAGCATGCAGGGCCGCCTCGGCCGTATCTTTGGCCAGCAACATATCTACTCCGTTCTCTTTCATTTCGGCAGACAATTCCCGGAGGCGGGCTTCCTTCTTGCCCGGCCCGGTGACATCGCGAATGTAAACCGCCAGTATCCTGCCCGGAAATTCGCGCGCCACCTCCGCGTACAACTGAGCGTCTTTCTGCCCGCTATCGCCGATCAATATGAAGTTTAGCTCAGGATAGGCTTCCAGAAGGTGGCGGATCTTATCCACCTTATGCATGTGGCTGCCGCCGCCGGATCTAAGGACCTCCCAGAGGTTGGCCTTGTACTTCTGCAAAAGGAAAGGCCCTTTGGGGATGCCGCGCACCTCGCAGAAGTCCACCAGAAAGTCGTAGAGGTTCCACTCGCTGCTGCTGACGTAGAAGATGGGGTTGCAGCAGTCTTTATCGAGGCCCGTCTGCAGGGCACGGTAGAAAGAGGCTACACCGCTGAAGGGAAGGCGCGTCTTGGCGTTCTTGGTAAGGATGAGCCGCAGTTTGCGCAGGGCCTTACTGGCGTGGGAGATAAGGATGGTATCGTCCACATCGGAAATGATGCCGAATTCGCTGTCTTTTTCCTGGATGTATACCGAGCTTTCGGAAACCGGCACCACATCGCCGTCCGGGAGTTCGTACTTTGCCGGCAGCCAGCCTTCTGCCTCCAACGGGATATCGAACTGAAGCGCTGCCTCGAAATAGCCTTCTTCATCGGATTGAAAGGTAAATTCCCGGCCGGCAAAAGTGGCTTTCACCGTCTTATGCGGCATGGCCCTACTCATATACCGGCTCAGCATGGCCAGGAAATTCCTGCGCTTGCGGTCTCCTTTTTCCGATTCGTACAGCAGGCGGTCGTCCAGCACATGCCCCTTCAGAAACACCTTCCGGGGGTTGCCGTAACCCCGGTAGGCCATGATCACGGGGTGGCCTTCCAGGCCGAAGCTTTTTCGGAGGCGTGTGATGAGTGTTTGCAGCAAAACTGAAATTTTTGGCAACTATTTAGCCGTCCTTCACTTTTTCGCCACGAAGGCACAAAAACACTAAGATTGCACAAAGTCTTGGTGTGATCTTGGTGTCTTGGTGTTTTCGCGGCAAAAGCATAAGGCCCACTTATATAGTTACAATTTTTGTGTATTATTGAACTATGCGCCAGCTGTTATTTGTGATCAATCCCATCGCAGGGGGAATGGATAAGGCCGAGGCCAAAGCCCGGATCGAACGGTATTGCCCCGAAAAGAAATGGAACTTTCAACTGCTGGAAACCACCGGGGATGGCGATGCTGCCCGCATCGAGAAGGCTATCGCCGGCTTTTCTCCGGATACGGTTGTCGCCTGCGGAGGCGACGGGACCGTCAACCTGGCGGCACAGGCCCTGCTCGGCAGAGATTGCCGCCTGGGCATTCTCCCCCTGGGTTCCGCCAACGGATTGGCTACGGAGTTCGGCATTTCTAAAAACATAGAGGAGGCGCTGGATGTTCTCAGCTCCGGTAAAGTAGTTGCCATGGACGCCCTGAAGGTAAATGGAGAACACTTCTGTTTTCATCTTTCCGATATTGGCTATAACGCCAAACTGATACAGAGTTTCGAACGGGAAGGAACCCGCGGGCAACTCGGCTATGCCCGGCAGTTCCTGCGCACCATGCGCGAGCGGCCGGTCAATGATTATCATATAGAGATTGAAGGGCGCCGGCTCAAGCAGCGGGCAGTTATGGTCACCTTCGCCAATGCCCGACGTTACGGGACCGGCGCGGTGATCAACCCGCGCGGCCACATCAGTGACGGGCAGTTCGAAGTGTGTATCTTTCGCCCCTGGCCGCGATGGTATATCTTCTGGCTGGGAGTACTCTTTTTCGCCGGGCGGCTGGATGAGTCGCGTTATGTAAAGATACTATCGGTGAAGGATGTAACTGTCCGCACGGCTTCTCCCCTGCCGCTGCAGGTGGACGGGGAGTTGCTGGGCGAGCAGGTGAAGGTGCGGGTGGAAATACTAGCGGAAAAGGTGGAAGCCTGGGCGCCGGCCAGTTATGATGAGAAGCCCTGAGGAAACGTCAACTGAGAAGGCCAGGAAGTTGTTTAAACAGAGGGCCTTACAGGCAAGGAGCTGGCCTGCCCGCCGGCGGCAGAACATTCCCGGAAGCCGGCCAGTAAGATAAAAAAGGAAACCGTGAAAAGGACTGAAGAAGTATGCCGGGTGCCGAGAAGCAAGGAAGAAGCAAGGACCTCCTACAACCGGCTGAGCAAGGCCTACGACATTCTCATCCACCCCTTCGAGAAAAAGCAGAAACAGGCCGGGCTGGACTGCCTGGCCGCAAACCCGGGAGAAAAGATCCTCGAAGTGGGGTTCGGAACAGGGAACAACCTGCTCGCCATCGCCCGGTCCGTCGGAGAAAAGGGAGCAGTGGCCGGCATCGACATTTCCGATGAAATGCTTCGGATCGCCCGCCGGAAGCTGGAGGCCAAAGGCCTTGCCGGCAACGCCCACCTGACGCGGGGCGACGCCACCCAACTGCCCTATGACGACAACGCCTTCGACGCCATCTTCATGAGCTTCGTCCTCGACCTGTTCGACACCCCGGACATCCTCCTTGTCCTCCAGGAATGCAAACGGGTACTGAAAAAGGGCGGGCGTATCGTCAACGTTTCCCTGCAGAAAGCCGACACCCTGTCGAACCGGTTGTACGAAAGCCTGCACAACGCCTTTCCCGCCATGATCGACTGCCGGCCCATCCGGGCGGGCCGGTCACTGGAAGAGGCCGGCTTTACCGTGGTGGAAGAGAGGGATCTTTCGATGTGGGGGCTGAAGGTGAGGTGCGTGCTGGCGGAGAAAGGACAGAACGCGGAGTAGGTGGACATGGGCTACCATTCT
>JAGFJE010000658.1 GCA_024103175.1 Phaeodactylibacter sp. | reverse complement strand
CGGAAATCGGACACGAGCGAAGCGACTGACGGAGTAATTCGGAATTCGGAATGGCTTGGGACGTTCCGCGACATCTTGGCTATCAATAGTGTCCAACGTTAGACGGGTGGCCTAACCATACTACTGTACATAAGGACTTTTCCTGCCACCAAAACACCAAGGGGAAGTGAGTACCAGAGTTTGTTTGTATCTTATGCATTTAACCTTGGATCGATTTGGATCTATTGATAAATAAAAAAGTGAGAAATGAGAAAAGCGCTTCTCTGCCACACCTTGTTCTGTCTTGTTATCAGCCTTTCTGCCCAGGTTGACTTACAGGAAGGTTTAGTTGCCTTCTATCCATTCAACGGTAACGCTTTGGATGAAAGCATCAATACCAACCATGCCATTGAGGTTAGCAACCCCATCCTTACAGAAGATTGCAATGGCGCTCCCGAAAGCGCTTATTTCTTCGATGGGGTTGATGACTATATTGAGTTTCCGAACAACCCGTTCATCAATTTCGAAAATTCCAGCGCCTTTGCCATATCCGTATGGATCAAAGTTCCCGAAAGCCAGATCGACCTGGGAGGAGCGGTCAATGATATTCTGGTGAAATGGTCAAACAGTGAAAGCGAGCCATATCCCTATTCGATCAGGTTGTTCAACCAGAACAATACCTTTCCGGGAAGGATCTGGGCAGGAAGGTATGAAGGCGAGGCTCTTGGATGTGGAAATTTCCCGATCATCATCAGCACTTCAAGAGTTGATGACGATCAATGGCACAATTTGATCTTTCAAAGGATACCTGAAGGGTTACTGGAACTTTACATAGATGCTGAAATCGAAGGGAATGTGCTGGATGACACGGTTTGTGAAATAAATAATTTCCGGAATTTGCTTATCGGGTTAAGAACAAAAAACAACCCATTCAGGAGAGCTTTTCACGGATCGATCGATAATATCAGGATATACAACCGGGCGTTGAACCAGATGGAAATCGATGCCATCAATAATAAGATCATGTCTTCAATTGATGCGGCAGGGAAAAAAGGAGCAATTACGGTTTTCCCTAATCCGGTCACAGCCAACCGGATCAACATAAATAACAGCGGGGGGGGAACCATAACAAAACTATCGCTTTATGACGCAACCGGCCGATTCATCCGATACATTCCGGAACAGGAAAATAATGCGGCCGGCCTGGCCAATGGAATCTATTATCTGAAGATAGAATTCAAAGACGCAGCGCCCCTGGCCCGGAAGGTGGTAGTTTGTAAACAGTGACGGCCTGCCGGTCAATCCATCATCCGCTTCCCATCCTTCCGGAAGCTCCGCAGGAACTCCCCGAAGTTATCGAATTCTTTACGGAAGCTGATGCCGGTGCCCACTTCCAGGCGGCTGCCGCCGCCGATGTCGGGTTCGAGGCGCTGGTAGACCCGCAGTTTGAGGGTGCGGTCGCGGTTGAGGACGTATTCGATGACCAGGTCGTTGCCGACGAAGGTGCCGCTGGCTTCGGGGGCGGTGTAGGCGCTGTTGCCGATGTCGACATTGCCGCCGACCTGTATGGTGAGGCGGTCGTTGAAGAACTCCTGCCGGAGGCGCACCTGGAATTCGTCGCCCCGCCGCAGCTCTTCCTGCTCGCCCAGGTCGGCCTGGTACTGGTTGTAAGCGATGTCGAAGTCGATGCCGGACAGGGCGCTGCCGTCGGAGAAGAATTCGGAGAACAGCTCGGTAAGCAGCAGGGACAGCTGGTTGGAGACAAACTCGCTGACGGTATTGTAAAAGATCTCGCTGCCCTGAATGGCCAGGTCGGACGGCAGGAACTGCCCGACCACGATGAGGCCGAAGACCTGCCGGTTGAGCTCGTTGGGGTCCTGCCGGATCACGCGGAGCTTGCTGTCGGTCAGCGTCTGCAGGGGGCCGGTGGTAAGCTGGGGGAAGCTGATGTCAAAGTTGATAATAGGTTGCAGCAGGTCCCCCCGCAGGTCCATCGTCAGGTTAACGTCGGTGGCCTTGCTGGCGTCGTTCCTCACTTCGGGGGCGGCCTCCGTCAGGTATTCCTGGATAAAATTGGCCACGGAGGTGGACAGGCCTTCGTACTCCGCCTCCAGGCGGATCTGCGCCTCGAAGGGGTCGCCCGACCAGCTGATGACGCCTCCTTTCTTAATGCTGAACTCCTTATTGACGACGTTGTAGAGGGTAAAGAGGTAATCTCCCCGTTCGATGATATAATCGCCATACATCAGGAAATCCCCGTTGCGGGGCACCAGGATGCGGATGTTGCCGCGGCCGTTGCCCTTGATGATGTCTCCCGCCTGTTCGTCGAAAACGATCTCGCCGGTGGCTTCCTCGGTAATGGTCAGGTCCATTTCCAGGTTAGTGCCGGTGAGTTCACGCTGCAGGTTGTCTTTCTGGCCTTCCTCCTGGCGCTCCCGGAAGCGGATGAAGCTCAACTCCGAAGCGTCTTCCCCGGCGCTGACCGGTATCACCAGGCGGGTACCCTCGCCAACGGTGGCGTTGACGTAAATATCCACTTTGTCGAAGGGGCCGTTGAACAAGACCTCCCCCTCTCCGATGGCGCGGCCGTAGAATAACTCGTTGTCTCCCTTTTTGGTATTCAGGGCGAGGAAGCGATCCGTTTCCAGGCGGGCGGCGATGCCCAGGTTTTTGAGGTGGTCGTGGGTGATCCCCCCCCTTACGATGGCCGTATTGTTGAGCTCGTCGCGGACGACGGTCCCACTGGCGTCAAACAGGTAGTCGTTGACGCTGATCAGGCCTTCCCTGAAAAAATAGCGGGCCTGGAGGTAATCGACGGTCACCGCCCCGTCCCGGACGGTGATGAAGCCGCTGGGCCGCAGGGTTTTTGGGAAACCGTGAATGCGCAGGTTGGCGTTGAAGCTGCCCACCGTATTGGATACGCTGGAGCCGATCCAGTACTCGGCGATGCCCACCGGAAAACCTACGACATCCAGGTTGAAATCGATGTAGTTGGCCTGCTGGGCTTCGGGAATATCGTCCCCTTCGATGACGGGAGCGGGGTTGAACGCCCCTTCCGCCAGCAATTGGGAGGTATCTTTGGTAATAGAGAGAAAAGCATGGAAAGGGCTCTTGAGGTTATCGGCCTGCGCATCCAGCCGCAGGGCGCCCCAGTCGTCCCCATTGACCAGGAGGGTATCTGCCAGGATGGTGGCCTTTATCCCCGACATTTGAAAAATATTCTCCACTTCGGCTATGGTATTGAAGCGGCCGGCAAAATCCAGGGACTCATAGTCCCACACTTCATCGATGAAACTGAAGTCAAAATTGTACAACCCCAGTTTGAGGCCTTTATTGCGTACCCCTTCCAGCTTGATCTGCCGCTCCCCGTTGGTCAGCAGGAAATTCTTGGTATCGATGTGCCCTTTCCGGAAGGTGATGTAATTGCGGTCGTTGATCAGCCAGGGGGTTTCCATCAGGACGAGGTTGGACTGGCTGAACTCTACCCGGTAGTTGAGGGTATCGGGCATGAACAGGCGGGCGTTGAGGTTGAGCTTGTCCAGCAGGGTCATTCCCTCCGACTCGTAGGCCAGGGCTACTTCAAAGGTGTCGCGCTCCAGCAACCCCAGTACTTTGATGGGAGAAAGGTAGGTTTTCTGGTTGAGCACCGGTTCGGCGACCGCCAGGTCGATGTTGCCGTAAGATTGTTCCAGTTCCAGCAGGATACCGGTTTCGTTCAACTCTATGTTATCAAACCGGAACTGCGGAAAATAAACATAGGCGGAAATGGAGTCCCGGACATTGTCGAAATACCCCTCCACGGAGGCATCCCGGATGGGGCCCAGCCCTTCATTCAGCACTGCCAGTAAATTCTTGGTGTCGAAAATTTCGGCATTGAAGGCAAAGCTCTGCGGGCGCACTTCCTTTTCCGGAGCTTTCAGGCCCAGGCGCTGAAAGAATTCCGGAAAATTGCGGGACAAGTACTGCATAAAGGCAGCCGGCACCTGTTCAATATCGAATACGCCTTCCAGGCTGGCGTCGGCGATATCCGACTTCACCAGAAAGAGCTTGTTGCCGCCATTGATGAATTCGGAGCTGAAGTAAACAGAATCGATTCGCACATCGCCCAGGCGGCTGTGTTTGAGTAAAAAGTTCTTAACCCGGCCGGTGCCCTCCATATTGGAAAAGCGGCTGTCTTTGAGGTCCAGCGTGATATCTCCGGAAAGGGCTATTTCCTGTTCGGCAAGGTTGAGCTTATGGAGGTCCAGCTTTTTGACAAAAGCATGGAAGTTGAAGAAAGGCACCGTATCGGTAAAGTCGACCCTTCCCAGGAAGGAGAGGTCGATATTGTCATCCTGGATATTGAATTCCCCGCTAAAAAGGTTTTTCTTCAGTTCGCCGGTCAGGCTGGCATTCTGGTAATTGTAGCCTTTAAACACGAAGCTCTGCACTTCGGCAGACAGGTTGGCGCGCGCTGTTTCCACGCTCAGGCCGTAGCCGTCACTGACGGAGGAGGTAAAATTCACCAGGCCGAAATCCGGATTTTGGGACCATCCGCCGAGGTCGAAATCGGTGAGGGTAAGCTTCCCGGAATAGTTGGCTTTGGCCCTGCCCTGCTTGAGGTTCATGCGCATGTCCATGCGGGCGCGCCCCAGGGAAGAGCCCAGTTCGCCGTAGGCGACGAAGTCGGAAAAGTAGCCGTCGAACCGCCCCTGGAAATTGAGCCGGCCCAGGCGGTCGAAGTTGGGGGGCGGAGTAAAATTGGGAATGAGTTGCCGCAGGGTGCTCATGCTCGTTTTGAGCTTCGACAAATTGAGGTTGAGGGTCTCGCTCTGCCGGTAGGTAAGGTCCCGGGACCGGAACTCCCCCTCCATAACAAAGCTGTTGTCTTCCAGGGCGATGGAAAGATCCTGCCCGTCGAGGTTATTCACCCTGCCCTTGACCAGGCCGTCAATAAACAGCAAGCGGTCTTTATTCAGGCGGAAGAAAGTATTTTCCCTGAGGCCGGGCGCAAAAGTCATGATATCGCGCAGGCGCACCTGGGCATTATCCAGGCCGATATGCATTCTCACCCGGTCGGGAAACTCGGTAAATGCTTCGTAGGTATTGTATTTGAAGATGAGCGTATCTCCGATCTCGCTGTAGGGCGTCTTGAGGTTCAGCCCGTTGAGTTCCACACCTTTACTCCAGACCCGCCCCTGCTTTACGGACAGGTTTTCCAGGACGAAGCCGCTGAGGTCGCGCAGGGCAAATTCCCGGATCTCCCCTTCAAAATCCAGGCTGTCGGCACAAAACGAAAAAAAGTCGATCCCGATATTGATATCGAACACGTCCAGGTGTTTGAAGTCCAGTTCGTCAATGGGAGTGGTTTTAACCGGGGCTTTGAGCCAGTTGTGCAGAGAAAACTGCCCGTCGCTGAGCCGGAATTCCCGGATGGTGGCGTAGAAAGGGCGCCCTTCCTCTTCAGGGGTATCCGCCTGATCGGCGGCAGGCGCTGCGTCCACTCCCGGAAGCGGCTTTTCCGGGTAATCGTCAATACGGACATACGGCCCTTTGAGGGACACGGACTGGGCATGGATATAATTTTCAGGCAGGTTGAGTTCTTCGATCTCCAGTTCGCCTTTTTCCAGCCGGACGGAGAGCCGTTTGCCCCTGACCTTATCCTCCTGCAGGAAATGCACATCCGTCAGGGAAAGCTTCTGCACATCGAGCTTAAAAGGGCGTTTTTCCTTCTTCAGGGCTGTGCTGTCGGGGGGGAACAGGCGCCCCAGCAGGATCTGTATATTGTTTTGCTCCGCCCCTTCCGGAGTTCTGATATTGATAATTGCACTATCCAGCGCCACTTCTTCAATGACCAGGCCGCGCAACAGGTAGGTGACCGGGTTGATGCTGATATTGGCGTAGAGGCGTTTACTGTATATGGTGGTGTCTCCGGGGTTGATCCCTTCCACGTAGAATTCTTCCAGGACCAGCCGGTCGAGATAAGCGATGTTGAGGCGTTTTACCGAAACCGTGGTTTCCAGTGTCTGGCTCAGGGCGGCGGTGACTTTCGAAGCCGCCCAGTTCTGAATGGCCGGCACCTGCAGGAGGAGGAATATGGAGAGGAAGAACAACAGGACGGCCACGGCCAGGCGCTTCACCCAGCGCCAGGCAGCCTGAGCAACCACTACCCAACGGGGTGGTTGAACATTTTCCTGCTGAAGGTTGTCTTCTCTTTCCTCCATGTCACTTTATTAACCGCAAATTCCTGCGAATATATTCAATGTAACCGGCATTTAACGAAGATTTAATACCCCGCCATCTCTTCAACGAACCGACAGGCTCGTTGTTCCGACCAGTATGCGCCGCCCGGGCCGGAAGACACGAAGCCGACGTGCCCGCCCCAGCGAGGGGTTTCGAGAAAAACGTGGGGGTGCTCTTCGGCCAGCCGCCAGGGGTAACAGGCATCGCTGAGAAAGGAATCATCTCTGGCGTTGACCAGAAGGGCCGGCCGCCGGATGTGGGGCAGGAAGCGCAGGCTGCTGTTGGTCACCCAGTAATCCTCAGCATCGCGGAAGCCGTGGATGGGCGCCGTGAACTGCCCGTCGAACTGATAGAAATCGCGGGGCATCCGCTCCGGCAGTCTCAACACTTCCGGAAAGCGCAGCGCCTTTTCCCGCACCTTTTCGTTAAGGCTTTTGATGAAGCGGTGGCGGTACAGATAGTTGTGCCACTTGGCGATCTCCCCGTTGGCGCTCATTACATCACAGGGTACGGAGAAAGCCACCCCGCAATTCACCTGTGGGGGGACAGCCTCCCCGTTCTCCCCCAGGTATTTGAGAACGACGTTGCCCCCAAGGCTGAAGCCGAGCAGCGCGATGGATTCATAATCGCATTTATCCAGGATACGGGAGATGGCCCATTTCAGGTCGCCGGTCTCTCCGATGTGATAGGAGCGTACTTTCCGGTTGGGCTCCCCGCTGCACCCCCGGAAGTTGAGGCCCAGGGCATCCCACCCTCTATAGTTAAAATACCGGGCCATTCCCCGGATGTAGGGGCGGCGGGCATTGCCCTCCAGTCCGTGCAGGAGGATGGCCAGTTTCCGGTTGCCGCGAGCGGCCCAGTCAAAGTCCAGAAAATCTCCATCGGGCGTATCTATGCGTTCCCGTTCGAAATGTACTCCCTCAACCTTTCGAAAAAGAGCCGGATAAATGGTATTGAAGTGCCCGTACCGGAAAAGGCCACGGGCCCGATAAGTCGATTTGCTGATCAAAGGCATAAGCGGTTGCTATTGCGGTTTGATGGAAAGAGCGCGAACTTCCAGATTGATATTCAACACATTATCTCCCATTTGGGTTGCGTAGGACTTCATTGCCCGTTCTGCTTCTGCCTCTTCCCGGAAAACCGGCCCGAAATATACCACATAACCACTGCCAGCCTCCAGGAAACACCCCAGCCACATCCCATATACCTCCAGGCCATAACTGCTCAGTTCGGCGATCCGGGGGGCGGCCAGGGAATAGGAGGAGTAGACGCGCTCCTGGACGACAAAGGCATCACCTTCGATCCGGAGCTGTGAACAATCGTAAGTGATCAGGCCTGCGACATCGGGATAAGGCAGGATAAACCCCGCCTCCTCCTCCCTGGGTTCCAGAAGAGGAGCAGGGCCGGGAGGCGGCTCGGGAGCCAGCCCCAGTTCCAGGTAGTTTTTGACGTCTTTCCGGAAAGGGGGCGGCCATATAAAAGGTGTGTCGATCACATAAAGGTTGGGGCGTATGGAATCAGGCAGGATATTTCCCCTGTTTCTCTGTCTTACCTGTTCCATCTCCTCCTGGTAATCCGCATATTCCTGTTCCTCCAGTGTGTGGCGCTGTGATTCCTGGTACAGAATACCGGCAATGGCGAGGATGGAGATCAGGCAAACAATTATCTGATACTTGTACCTCAGCGCTGATGAAGCGAACTCGGTGGCCTTCTCATATCTTTCTTTCCGGGCCATCTTGTTGAATTCAGCCTGAGGGAGGAAGCTGATGAGGCGCCGCCGATGCTTAAAGAGGTCCTGCCGGGACGGCGTCACCTGTATAATGGGTGGTTTATTCTCCCGGATGACGATCAACCCAAAACCATTATAAATACATTGCTCCCGCAGTTCCAGATAATAAGAGTCGTCGTGATAATTGGGAAATACGTCCTCGGCGATAGCCACCCACTGTTCATTGGCGTAGTATTTTTTAAACTGTTCGAGCGCAGGAATATAGCGGTATCGTCGGCGTAGCCGAAGCATTCCATAGAAAAAGAAAAAAGCCAGGAAGGCGGCGCCTAAGAGGAAACTTATCCAGGTAAACATATTATACCTATCCATGGGTAAAATTTCCCGTACATAGAGGACGGCGAATCCGGCGGTTGTCAAAAACAGGGCGCTGGCGACGCTGTCCCACCCCAATAAGCTTTTTTTCACCTTGTAGCGGACCTCGTATCGGGAATCCGCAGAAGTGGCTTCCACCGTAGCCTGAAAATCCTCGCCCTGGACCTGAGGGAAGCGTATGAACCCATCAGCTTTGATCCCTCCGGCCCCCATTCTGTTTGCGCTGAGCATAGCCGCCCCTTCCCGCTGCCGCTGCCGGTAGTGGCTCTTCAAAAAGCGCAGAGTGATCTGAGTAATATCCTGTTCGTTGAGTGAGGCCACGCCTGGATCCCTGTTTATGTTATTTCTAATTGCGCCCACAATTTAATGGTTTCTATCGCAGGGCGCACATCATGAACCCGGAGAATCTTCGCTCCCTGCTGCAAAGCCACCATATTCAGGGCAGTAGTGCCGTTGAGGGCTTTCTCCGGAGGTATTTTCAGGACTTTGTTGATCATGGATTTACGGGACAGCCCCGCCAGGATGGGATAATCCAGTATTTGGAAAACATGCATTTCTTTCAGCAGCCGGAAGTTGTGTTCCACCGTTTTTCCGAAACCGAAACCAGGATCAAGGATGATGTCCTTCACCCCTGCGGACCGCAATTTGGCCACCTCGGCTATAAAAAAATCGAGGACCTCCTGTACAACATCCTCATAAACAGGCTGTTCCTGCATATTTTCGGGTGTTCCCTGCATGTGCATGAGGACGTAAGGGGTTCCCAGTTTGCCTGCCTCTTCATACATCCCGGCATCAAAGCGGGCCGCAGAAATGTCATTGACGATCCCTGCCCCGGCAGCCACCGCTTCCCGCGCCGCCCGGCTATGAACGGTGTCGATGGAGACGACGGTTTCCGGAAACCGCCGCAGGATGCTCTGGATGGCCGGGATCACCCGGCGGAGTTCTTCCTCTACTGAAATGGCCCTGGCGCCAGGCCGGGAAGACATCCCCCCTATATCAATGATCTGTGCGCCATCTTCCAGCATGCGCTCCGCCTGCTGCAAAATTGCATCTTCGGTAGTGTATTTCCCGCCGTCAAAAAAGGAATCGGGAGTAACATTGAGGATGCCCATCACTATGGGTTGCTCCAGGCCGAGCAATTTTCCACGGCAGTTGAGGGTCAGGCGGGGATTTAACATGGTTCCTGTTTTTTTTTTAAAAAACGCTATCTTGACAGTGGATTATTTGGCATTTTAGCAGCGACAAAAATATTCCGGCTATGACAAAGTCAAGAAAACAAAGGAGGCAGGAACTCCGTGATAAGCGGGAAGCCAGAAAGTTCATGCGGGTCGTCATCATTGCAACGATCATCTTACTGGTGTTGCTGTTCCTGCTTTATCTGAATTCCTGAATTACTCTTTCACAACCAGAACGTACTCGACAAGCCTCAGCCGACTGTTCCATCCTAGTATGGTATCGGCCGGCTCCGCTGCTTTCAGTGTTTCCGCCTGAGATCGTTCTACAAAGAAAACGGCCTTGCCCGCCTCATTCCATGACGCCTCCAATGCTTCCGGGCCACCGAGGATCTGCGTATCAAAGTATGCTGCGCGGCTGTAGGGCGCCAAAGGCGGGAATGGGGCATCCTCCTGAAACAGGAGGTAAGCGCGGCCGGCCCGCCTGGCCGTTTCGTTTTCCAGGCTGTTTTTCACCAGCGTGCGCGGCCAGCCCAGTTTTTGCTGCAGCAGAGGGTTGGCCTGCAGCCAGAATAAGGTAGTCAGCAAAAGCCCCCCCATGGCCAGCCCTCCGTGCAGGTAAGAGCGGTTGGGCCCGAAAAGGCCGATAACGGCTACGAAGCTCAACATCCAGTAAATGCCTCCGGTAGCCAGCATGGCGCGAAAGCCCACCCCTCCGAACTGGAAAAAACTGCCGATCATCAGCGGAGTGATCACGCAAAATGCCGCCACCAGGTGCAGGATGGCCCCTGCCTTCACTACCGGCCCATGAGGATAATTGGGATCGAAGTAGTTTTTCAACTGCCGGGCCGCCACGAAAGCAAGAAGCCCCTGCAGGGCCAGGGAATGCCCCAGCAGCGCAAAGATCAGGCCGGCAGCGTTCAGCACCGCCATTTCCTCCCGGCGCTTCAGCCGCCGGGCGGTTTCCCACAAGCCCGCCAGCACAAAGCCCAGGAAGGGCAGTACGCCGATCAGGTTCCACAGCAAAAACCGGCCGGTTCTGAAACCAATCAGGAAACCATCCTGGCCAAAAGCGCCCAACCCGGTAAAATACACCAACAGGAAAACGGCCAGGCCGGCCAGCCAGGGGTTGAGGCTCATCAACCGCCTGCCCTGAGGGTGAAAGAAATAAAGAAAGGCGCCGCTGCCCATCAGAAAGGCCAGGGCGTTGGCCGGCTGAACCCATACGGCCAGGAACAACAGAAGGTAAAAAACGGCCCTCCAGAGCCAGGCCGGCCGCTTCAAAAAGCGGACCAGGGCGGCAAAGGCGAGCCACTGGGTAGCCATAGCCCAGATGTCTCCCGCAGCTACTTTTGCCAGGTTGGGCATGAGCAGGGATGCGCTCAAAACCAAAAGCGTGCCCAGAAGCGCCTCCTTTCCGAAAAGCTTGCGGGTAATACCCCAGTATGCTGCCAGGGAAAAAATAAATACAAGCGCTCCCGGTAACCGGATCAAAAAATGAGGGATCTCCCCGCCCTCCACCATCCACGCCAGCAGCAGCCCGTGAGGAGAAGCGGGAGCGCTGCCATCGAGGGCGCTCCACACCAACCAGGACTCCGCCCCTGCCCAGAGAGCAGTAAAGTCGTTCATCACCAACAGGTTGGCGATCAGAAAAAAGCAGGCTATACAGATGAATATCAGGTATCGCTTCGTCATTTTGTCATTTCTTGCCCAGGCGCGAAGATAAGGAACCCACCTCCAAGCAGGCTCTAATTCCATGCCTTTTTGCCAACAGGTATACAGCAGCAAAGGATATTTTCCGTTATATTTGTTTAGAGCTTAAATCCTGACATTATGAGAACCGCCCCCATTCTGGCCTTTGCCGTATTGGTTTTCCTTTCTGCCTGCCGGCACGAACAAAGCAGCGCCCGTAAAGAGAACAACCCCGCCGGCCTGGAAATCAACACCCAGGCTAACCCGGAGCTGGATTTCGAAAACCTGCGCCTCTATCCGGTCATGGCCGACGCCGCCTTCAGAGAGCGCCATGCCGCCGCCGCCAACTATAAAAACCTGAAAGAGGCCATCCACAACCACCGCTTCCGGATTACCGAAAAGAAACCCTTCGGCCGCTTCGAGGACCCGGGAGCGGTCAATACCCTTACCGTTCAGAACAAATCGGAAGACATCGTTTTCCTCATGGCCGGCGATGTCCTTCAGGGTGGGAAACAGGACCGTGTGATCGCCCAGGACATGGTGGTTCCGCCCCGAACCATCACCGATATTGCCGTCTTCTGCGTGGAGCCCCACCGCTGGCAGGCACGTGGCGAGGCAGAACAGAACCCTGACGACCCCCGCCAACAGGAACAGAACAGGCATATCTACGCCTTCACCGGATACTACAACGTAGCGGCCAACGATATCCGCCGCAGCGCCACCCACAGTAAAAACCAGCAGGAAGTATGGGACAAGGTCGGAAAGCTGACGGCCATCCACAAGGCCGAAACCGCCACCGGAACCTACGCCGCCCTGGAGCAATCGGAATCCTTTACCAAAACCCGGGGGCGCTACCTCCAGTTTTTTGCGGACAAGTTTGACGATACGGAAAACGTGGTGGGATTAGTTGCCGTCACCGGAGGCCAGGTTATCGGGGCAGATATCTTTGCTCATCCGGCCTTATTCAAAAAACAGTATAAGGCGCTGATCCATAGCTATATTACCGATGCCATCACTATTGGGGAGCCCGTGCGGATACAGGAGTCAGAAGTGGAACAGTACGGTAAAAAATTGTGGCAGAAATTTAAGGCGGAAGAAGGTTTTGAAGCATCCCGTTTCGAATTTCAGGGCCTGATGGTGCATTTTGCGGATCTTTAGACTGAACGCCTGAACCAGTAACGTTGAACACGGCCGTACTCCTCGAACTCCACTACCTCCCCTGCGTACAGTATTTCTCCAAGCTGGCGCATTACCCCGTTGTGTACATCGAGGCGGAAGAGAACTACCAGAAAGGCAGCTACCGCAACCGCTGCCACATTGCCGGGGCCAACGGCCTGCTGCGCCTGTCCATCCCCTTGAAGCAGGGCAAGAACGAGCAGCAGAACATCCGTGAAGTGGAGATCGCCTACAAGGAGCCCTGGCAAAGCCAGCATTGGAACAGCATACGCTCGGCCTATGGCAACGCCCCCTATTTTGAATTTTACGCCGGCCAGCTCAGGCCCCATTTCGAACGAAAGCCAACTTTTTTATTTGACTTTTCTTACAGCCTGCTCCAAACGCTCCTGGAATTATTGCAAATGGACGTCAGCCTCCGCCTGGCCGATGCCTATGAAAGGGAAACTCCCGAAGGGATGCTCGACCTGAGAAATACCATCCACCCCAAAAAGCAGCGCCGCTGGCCGGACCCGCACTTCACCTCCATTCCCTACCCACAGGTTTTTCTCGAAAAGCATGGCTTTTTACCCAATTTGAGTATTTTAGATTTACTATTTTGCACCGGCCCCCAGGCGCCGCTTATTCTGGAGGAATCTTTCATTTGAAAAACTAACAACCCTGTGGCCAAACTCATAAACAAAAACTTACAAACCTACCGGGCTCAGGCCGATGAGATCATCAAAGACCTGCACGAACTGGCCATCCGGATCGGCAACGAGGAACTGGCGCAGACGATCAGCGACCTGCGCAACCGCATCCACGAGCCTTTCATGTTCGTCATCGTGGGAGAAGTCAAATCGGGAAAGAGCAGCTTCATCAACGCCCTGCTCGACACCGGCAAGGAGGTCGCCAAAGTGGCGCCTCAGCCCATGACCGACACCATTCAGCAGATCATCTACGGGGAAGAAGAAGAGGTGGCTGTGATCAACCCCTATCTGAAAAAGGTGATGCTGCCGGTAGAGATCCTCAGGGAGATCGCCATTGTCGATACCCCGGGTACCAATACCATCGTAGAGCACCACCAGGAAATTACCGAAAGCTTCATTCCGGCCTCCGACCTGATCGTTTTTGTCTTCGAGGCCAAAAACCCCTACCGGCAATCCGCCTGGCAGTTCTTTGATTTCATCCATGCCGACTGGCGCAAGAAGGTCATCTTCGTCCTTCAGCAAAAGGACCTGATGCCGGCCGAAGACCTGGAAATCAACTTCAAAGGAGTACAGGAATACGCCGAAAAGAAAGGAGTAGCGGAGCCAAAGGTGTTCGCCGTTTCCGCCAAGCAGGAACTGGAAGGGAAAAAAGAGGAAAGCGGCTTCGGAGCGGTGCGCCAATACATCAATGAAAACATCACCGGCGGCAAGGCGCCTTTCCTGAAGCTGCAAAACAACATCGAAACCTCTCTGAACATCCACGAGCGCATCGGCAAGGGGCTGGAGCTGCGCAAGGCGCAATACAAGGCCGACGTGGAGTTCCGGCAGGATATCCACGATACGCTGGAAAAGCAGAAGGCCAAAAGCCTGAAGCAGGTGGATGTGCTGGTGGAAAACCTCCTGGCCGGATACGACCGCATCACCCGCCAGAAAGAGGACGAACTCAGCGCCGGGCTATCCTTCTTCTCCCTCCTGCGCCGCACCTTCGCTTCCATTTTCAGCAAAAAGGCCAGCGCCAAAGACTGGCTGGAAAACCTGGCCAAAGAGCTGGAAGCCGGCCTCAACGAGGAACTCAAAGCCAAGCTGAACAGCGGAGTGGCCGACCTGGCCGACAGCATACAACAGATGGCCAAGATCATCGACCTGAAGATCCGCAGCAGCAAGACCATCCTGCGAGACGACCACGAGCTGTTCAGCGATATCGCCGAGCGCCGCAATAATGTGCTTCGCGAACTGCAGGAACAGTTCTCCCGCTTCGTCAGCCGCACCGAGAACTTCACCGACGAAAGCCTTTTCCCGGACAAAAGCACCATCTCTCCCACCGTCGCTACGGGCAGCGGCCTGGCCGTAGTGGGCCTGGTGCTGGCCGCCGTAGCCCAGGGCATGGTCTTCGACATCACCGGGGGCATCCTTACCGCCATTGGGCTGCTCTTTGCCGGCATCTCTTCTACTGTGAAGCGCCGCAAGATCCTGGAGGGGTTTAAAACCGAAGTGGCCAAAGGCCGCGCCCGCCTGGAAGAAGACATCAGTTCCAACCTCAAGGCCTATATCGGCAACCTCAAAGAACGGATCGAAGGCAATTTCGTAAAGTTCGACGTGCTCCTGGAAAAAGAGGAAGGCCAGATCGCCCGCCTCGGGGAAATGTATGATAACATTACGAAAAGGCTGGAAGAGGTAAAGAACAGCCTGGAAAGGGAGGAGGGGCCGCCTTCGCCAAAAACTACGGATGGGTAAAAACGGAGGAATGAGGCGCTGGCGCTGTTCGGAATTTTTACCCGGCTGAGGAACGAGGACGGGCGCTCATTCCTTCCCCGTCTTCGCCATAGGCTCTTCCGGGTAAAATTCCCTCCTTCCCCCCTATATCCTCTGGCTGAGCCTCCACGCCCTGGCCAACATGGTGACGCGGTCGTAATTTCTGATCCCTTCCTCAACACCCTGGGACTTCAGGTAGGCGTCATAAGCGTAATACCGGAAACGCGGCATGATGTCTGGATACCGCATCAGGACTTCATTGATCGCATCGAGGTCGGCCTGAATACCGAGGGGCAGGCTTTCTCTGAACTCCCTGTATTTTTCCGGTTCGTACTGCAAGTAATCTGCCGCGAGGGTGCGCCAGTAATTGAGGTGGCCGGCATAGGCGATCAGCGGGTCGTCGGATTGGATGCAGGCCAGGTATCCCAGGAAATTACAGGCGCCTTCATCGCCGAAGCCGTAACCGTGAGCCAGTTCATGGGCCATTACGTAAGGTTTCTGCAGGGGATGCAGGCCGGCATCGATGTGGCCCTCGCCGGTAAAAGGGAAATACAACCCCGAGGAGCTGAAGCGCAGGAAGATCCCTTTGGGCAGGACATAACGGCCGCGCACTCTCCCCACGGTGGAGAAGCCATGCTGATCCAGCCATCCTTCCAGTTCCGCCCGGAGCTTTTTTTCCAACCCTTTCGGCAGCATCTCTGCCGACACCGGCTCCCGGGTGACGCCGGGTATTTCCTTTCTCAGCCGTTTGATGGCTTCCGTCTCATGAGCGAACTCCTCTTTCAGTTCGGAAAAAGTCAGCGGCTTCAGCTCCAGCCCCAGTTGAGTTTCGATCGGGAGCCGCCCGTAATTGAACCCCCACAAAAACAGAAAGAAGAAAACGCCTCCTCCGAAAAAGGCGCCGGCGCCCAACAGCCCGTCCAATATTTTTTGCCAGGAATGTTCATAGGCCCTGCGCCACCAGCGGCTTATACTCCGCACCAAAAAAAAGGCCAGCCCAAGCACAAAAAGGTAGATTAGCGGAACGGGCAACCACGCCAGCAGGTAATCGATGAGCCAGCGCAGGACGGGGAAAAGCCCCCGGCTGTAGTATTGTTCAATGGCTTCGGGGTGGGCAGACAGAGCGGCGCGAAGAAACAGGGCCCCCAGGCCTGCCCCCATCCAGGCCAGTTTGGTTTTTATCTTAGACATAGGCCGTTTATTGGCTTTCGTTACTCAAACGGAATGTTGGCGCAGGTTCGCCTGCAAAGAAAACTTTCCAAAGCCTGGTTTGTTCTCTTTTTGTCCAAAAACAATGCCTGGGCTACTGTCCCGGCCGGGACAAATGAATGAAGGAGTTTGACTATATTTGCAACTCTTTATCCGCAAAGCTGTTAAATCAAAATTAGCACAAACAATTTACTAAACCGCAAAATCGCTATAATATGGCATTCGAGTTCACTGATGCAAATTTCCAGAAAACAGCAATAGATACCGAAAGCGTTGCCGTGGTGGACTTCTGGGCGGAATGGTGCGGCCCCTGCCGCATGATCGCTCCGATCATTGAAGAACTATCCAAGGAATACGACGGAAAAGTTGTGGTCGGGAAAGTCAATGTAGACCACAACCCGGAGGTTTCCATGAAATACGGCATCCGCAGTATTCCCACCGTCCTCATCCTGAAGAAGGGACAGGTTGTCGATAAGCAGGTAGGCGTAACGACCAAGAAGGTGCTGGTAGACAAGATCGAGTCGCACCTTTAAGATAAGTGTTAACCATTAGCCGATAGCCCTTATTCTTCCGCCCATCGCAGTAGAATAGGGGCTTTTCGCGTTTTTTTTTAATTTTTACCCTCATCCATGAAGCTGTCAGATAATTACGATGTGCGCGACCTGGGCAACCTGGAATTGTTGGCCCGGCAGGTAGTAGAAGGTTTCATCATCGGCCTGCACAAAAGCCCCTTCCACGGTTTTTCGGTAGAATTTGCGGAACACCGCCTGTACAACCCGGGAGAGGACACCCGCAACATCGACTGGAAGGTCTATGCCCGAACGGACCGGCTGTTCACCAAGCGGTTCGAGGAAGAGACCAACCTGCGGTGCCAGATCGTCATCGACGCCTCCTCTTCGATGTATTTCCCCGAAGTCACCAAAACCAGCAAGGATTACATCAACAAGCTCCGTTTCTCCGCCCTTTCGGCGGCGGCGCTGATGAACCTGCTGCAGCGGCAGCGCGACGCCTTCGGCCTCAGCGTCTTCGACGAGGACGTACGCATTCACACCCACTGCAAAAGCAGCACCTCCCACTACCGCCTGCTGCTGACTTACCTGGACCAGATCATCAACAACCCCGAACGCAACCGGGCTACCTCCGCCGCCAAAGCGCTCCACCAGATCGCCGATTCCATCCACAAGCGCTCCATGGTGATCATCTTCAGCGATATGTTCGAGGAAACGGAAGATACCGAGCAGCTCTTCGCCGCCATGCAACACCTCAAGCACAACAAACATGAGGTCGTGCTCTTCCATGTCGTCGACAAATCTAAAGAAGTCAACTTCGAGTTTGAAAACCGGCCCTATATCTTTATCGATATGGAATCGGGAGAGAAAGTACGCCTCCAGTCCAACCAGGTTCGGGAGTACTACATCGAACAGATGGCCAAATTCAAGGAAGAGTTGAAATTCAAATGCCTGCAATATCGCATTGATTTCGTGGAGGCCGACATCAATGAAGGCTTTCGCAATGTCCTGCAGTCCTTCCTCGTGAAAAGGAGTAAGATGAGGGCGTAGGTTGGTTGGGTTGACTGGGGCCCAATCAACCCAACCAACCTGTCACTCCTCCCCCACCAGCCATTTCTTAAAGTGAGGCGAACGTTCCGTACTCACGATGGTTTCCAGTTCACATTCCGGTTGCAGCTGAACTTTCACCCGTGATTTCGAGTAGGCGTACATTTCCTTGATCGCCTCGATGTTGACGATAAACTGCCGGTTGATGCGGAAAAAAGACTGAGGGTCCGCCATTTCTTCCAGCTTTTCCAGGGAGTAATCCAGGGGGTATCGTTTTCCCTCTCTGGTCACGACAAAGGTGATCTTGCTTTCGGTATAGAAATAAGCCGCCTCCTTCATTTCCACCACGCGAATGCTCTGCCCGATGCGGATGAGGAAACGCTTGTTGTATTGTTCTCCCTGCAGCGTCCGCGCCAGGTGGGCATAATCGACCTGGGCCCCGCCTCGCCATTTCCGGTATTTTTCGATGGCTTGTTCCAGTTCCTGCCTTTTGATGGGTTTGAGCAGGTAGTCGATCGCATTGACCTTGAAAGCCTGGATGGCGTACTGGTCGTAGGCGGTAGTGAAAATGACCGGTTTTTCAACTTCTACGTGATTGAAGACCTCGAAGCTGGAACCGTCGGCCAGGTGGATATCCATAAAAATGAGGTCGGGCATTTCATTGCCCGCCATCCAGTTCAGGACGGCCTCCACGCTATCGAGCGGATCTTCCAATTCCGCATCGGGAATGATTTCTTTGACCAGTTTCTGCAAGCGGCGTGCAGCGGCGTCTTCATCTTCGATGATCAGTATTCTCATTCTTCTCCGTTTTTGATGATCGGTATGCTCACGCTGAAATAATCTTCTCCCTCCTCGATGCGCACGGCTCGGTCGATAAGCAGGGCATAGCGGTTGGCGATGCTCTGCAGGCCAAATCCCGTCGATAAGTCCATGGCGATCTTCTTCTGGAGGTTGTTCCGGACAGTAATGTACTCCTCATCGGTAGAGATCTCTATTTTCAGCGGGCGGGATTTTGAGATGATATTGTGTTTAACGGCATTTTCAACCAGGATCTGCAGGGTCAGGGGCGCGATGTAGGCCTGTCGGCTGCCGTTGTGCACCTCCAGGGAAAGGCTGTCCCCAAACCGTTTCTTGAGTAGAAAAGCATAGTTCTTTACCAACTCGGCCTCTTCCTGCAGGCTGATCACTTCCATCTCCCGGTATTGGAGGATGCTGCGGTAAAAATCGGACAGCTTTTCCACGAATTCCACGGCCATCTCCGGGTTTTCCTCAATGATGGTGATCAGGGTATTGAAGCTGTTAAAAAGGAAATGGGGGTTGATCTGGCTCTTGAGCGCTTCGAACTGGCTTTCGATCTTTTCCCGCTTCAGCGTAGCCTCCCGCTCCAGCCTTTTATCGCGCTGCCGGATCAACCAGGCGCTTCCGGTGGCGACGAGCAATATGCAAAGTAAAAGAAACCACCACTGTCGCCAGTAAGGAGCCCTGACGGTAAAACGGTACGCCTGTATCGGCTCGTCGTCGAACGTTTCGTTTTCGGTGGCGGCCAGCTTGAACGTATAGGAACCGGGAGGCAGGTTGGAATAAATAGCCTGCCGGTCCCGGGAGTAGATCCAGTCCAGGTCAAAACCTTCCAGCATGTAGCGGTAACGCACCTTGGAAGGGTCTGTATACCACAGGCCGACGTATTCGAAGATCAGGTTGTTCTCGCTGTAGGAAAAGCGGTCGCGCTGCCGGAAGTCTATGGCTCCAGAAAAACGGCTACACTGTTGATACTGGTGCGCGGATGAATGCAGAGTTCTTCCTGGAGGGCCGTGTACCTGATCAGCCGGCGCTGTGCGCCGATCCAGATAGCGCCATCTTTACCGCGGCAGATGGCATTCAGGTTCGGCTCTACCCCCTGCAGCCCGATCTCGTTATCATAATAAATGATGTGCTTGGTGACGGGGTCCAGTATATCGATACCGGATGGATGAACGATCAGGATATTCCCATTATCATCAGTGGCCAGGCTGGTAATGGCCATATCCCGGATGCCTTCCTTAACAGAAAGGTGCTGAAAACGCTGCCCGTCCCACTCAAAAACCCCTTCCTGCCCGGAACTGAACCAGATGTGGCCCCGCTGGTCTTCGGTAATGGAGTAAACGGCCTTGAGGGGTACTCCATCCGCTTCCGAGAAATTGTGTATTTGCCCGTTCTCGATATAACTCAGCCCCTCCCCGTCGGTTCCGAACCAGGCCCTGCCTTTGCTGTCCAGGAAAACCGTGTAAATGAAGTTGGTGCCCAGGCCGCTGGCCTCGTCGAAACGCTTCACCTGGGTGCGATCCAGCTCAAAAATATCATTGTGGCAAATGAACTCCGTAACGCCCCCCAGGGTAGCCAGCCAGATATAGGGGCCTTTGCCATCGATGGCGAGTATGCTCCCGTTGGACAGGCCATCCGCTTCAGTTAAATGGCGTTCTTGGCCGGTTTCCGGATCCAGGCAGAACAGGCCGTTGCCAAAAGTGCCGATCCAGACCGTGCCGGACTGGCTTTCAAAAAGGCTGATCACGTTTTCCTTCTTGAATAAGCTGAAAGCCCCTTCCAGTTCATCATAGCGATACAACCCGTTCTGGCTCCCCACCCAGAGTTTCCCGTCCCGCGTGGAAAGCACCGCCTGCACATTGTCAATTTCGCCTTCGATGATCTCAAACTGCCGGTTGGCGGCATACACCGGTTTATTGTTATTGACCACCCAGATGTTTCCTTCACAATCCTTATGGAGGCCCTGCACTTTGGCGCCGGAAAGGCCCTCAAAATCCACGTAGGCCAGCCGGCTTTCGGCCAACATATAACGAATAACCCCCTGCCCTTCTGTACCGATCCACAATTCTCTGCCCTGGAATAATTCCAGGGCGTTAATTGCCCCGTAACTCCAGTCTTCCTGTACATGGCTGAAGGCTTGCTTCCGGATATCGTAGTAGCAAATCCCCTTATCATAAGTGCCGATCCAGAAGTTGCCGTTTTCATCGGGAATTATGGAGCGGACGATCTCATCCGGCAACCCATCCTCCCTGGTAATATTCCGTACCTCTTTTTCCCCATTCCTGGCCGCACAAACGCTGATGCCGCCGTCAGTGCCGGCCCAGGCCCTACCCTCTTGATCCACTACCATGACATAGATGTCATTGCCCGGCAGCCCGTCCCCAACGTCAATATTGTACATGCGCCGGCCGTTATAATAATACAGCCCTTCGCCGTAGGTAGCTATCCAGATCAATCCGTCGTCTCCCTGCCCAAAGCCGGAAATGCGGGCGGAAGGAAGGCCTTCCTCCGGTTGCCACAGTTGTAATTCGCCAGCCGGGCCCATGTGAAAGATCCGGCCGTCCTCATACCCTACCCAAAGGCGGCGCCCCTTATCTTCAAAAATGGCGCTTACTTTATTGTTGCTCAGGGAATCGGGAGCCAGAAACTGCTGATACTGCTGCCCGTCGTACCGGAAAAGGCCCTTGTTGGAGCCGAACCACAGGAAACCGTCCGCCCCTTCATATACCAGCGACATTTTTACCTCCCGGAATACCTCACCCAGCGGACGGGCGGTGAAGAACGGCGTCTGCCCTCCCGCCGGCACGCCCAGGAAAGAAAAAAATAATATGAAAAAAAGGGCTCTCAAGGCTGGCTTATTTAAACAAAGTTGCTTTGATCTCCACCTGGATCTCCTCGGCGATCTTCTGGTAGACGATCTTGGGAATGGTGATGTTGTGCTCTTCCAGGAATACACTAAAACTGGAGGCGACCTCCAGTTTGTCCCCGTTTGCCACCACTTCGCTCTTTATGATCCGCTCCTGCTCCACACCATGGATACTGAGCTTCCCTTTGGCGCGAATGGTGTATTTCCCGGGTTGGGTAAAGTCGACACTTTCTATGATCCTGCCCGAAAAGGAAGCTTCCGGATACCGCTGGCTCTCCAGGTAATTTTCGTTGAAATGCTCTCGCTGCAACGGGCTGTTAAACCCCTGGAAGGAGTTGATCTTCACTACAAAGGCAAAAGAGTTGTCCTTGGGGTTGATAAGCCCTCTCATTTTGTCGGAGGATGCTTCTATCAGCTCCAGAGGGGCATCTGACTTGAAATGGATCGTTCCTTCTTCCGCCCGGTAGTATTCCTGGGCCGTGCAAAAACTCCGGAAGAGCAAAGTGGCCAGGATCAGGAAAATCATGTTGCCGTAAAATTTCATAGTCCAGTTTTGTTGGGCCAAAGGTTAAATTAAAACACCAGAACCGGGAAATAAAACATTCCCAATGGGAAAATATTCTGTCCGAATGGGAAAATTACAGCAGCCCCCCGTGTTGTGATGGATAATTGTTTCATAGCCGGGTGGTTAAAATTGACTAATTTTGTTCTCGTTTCAAAGATGAAGTCCCGGTAAGGGATTTGAAAAAAAGCCACCGAACGGGTTATTCCTGTTACTGGCCTGGAAAGTAAGCCCTTCTTTACTTGTCAGTGAACGGACGGCCCTTTATATTCCGGCCCAAAAAGAAATGCTTTGAAAAATTATTCGCTCCGGCAGAATGTACGCATGCAATCCATAGCGTTGGCGGTAGGGCTGGCGCTCATGGCTCTGAAGTTCCTGGCCTGGTGGCTGACCAACTCCAATGCTATTCTTACCGACGCCCTGGAAAGCATCATCAACGTCGTTGCGGCTGCTTTCGGCCTGTACAGCCTTTTTCTGGCCGCCAAACCCAGAGACAGCAACCACCCCTACGGACACGGGAAGGTAGAATTCCTTTCCGCCGGTTTTGAAGGAGCGCTCATTTTCCTGGCGGGAGTGGCGATCTGGGCAAAGGCCGGATACAACATCGTTTATCCCCAGCCGCTCTTCAAGCTGGATGTGGGCCTGGCGCTAACGGCCTTTGCCGGCGCCGTCAACTTCGGCATCGGCCATTATCTGGAACAGCAGGGCGAACGTTCCAACTCCCTGATCATGGAGGCCAGCGGCAAGCACCTGAAGTCGGATGCGTATTCTTCGGCAGGGTTGATCATCGGCCTGTCCCTGGTGATGATTACCGGCGTCCCCCTGCTGGATAACCTGCTGGCCCTCATCTTCGGCGCCATCATCATGTTCACCGGCTTCCAGTTGGTGCGCCGCTCTGTGGCCGGCATCATGGATGAGGCCGACTACCAACTGATCGACGAAATGGTGGCCACCCTGCACCGCAACCGGCGGGATTGCTGGATCGATGTGCACAATTTCCGGGTGATCAAGTACGGACCCACCCTCCATATCGACTGCCATATGACCGTGCCCTGGTACTTCGACACCCGCCACTCCCACAGCGAGGTGAAAAACTTTGAGGACCTGCTCAAAGCCCACAGCACTGTGCCGGTCGAGTTCTTCATCCACGTCGACCCCTGCGACCCGCCCCGCAACTGCAGGATCTGCCAGATGAAAGGCTGCCCCGAGCGACAGGCGCCAACCGAGGTACAGGTGGAATGGACACTGGAAAACATTATGAAAAACGCTCAACATGAAGCCTAAGTGAAGCTCGAATCCTTCATACTGACCAATTTCAAGAACTATTCCTTACAGAGAATAGAGTGCTCTCCGGGGCTCACCTGCTTCATCGGAAGGAACGGCATGGGCAAGACCAACCTGCTGGATGCCATCTACTACCTGTGTATGGGCAAGAGCTATTTCAATATGCCGGACAGCCTGGCGGTTAAGCATGAGGAAAGCTTCTTCCGGCTGGAAGGCCATTTCACAGTAGATGGGAAAAAGGAAGTGGTGGTGGCCAAGGTTATCCCCCGAAAGAAAAAGGAACTCGAGCGCAATGGGGCGCCCTACCGGCGCCTGTCCGAACACGTCGGCCTGCTGCCCGTAGTAATGATCGCTCCCGACGACACCAACCTGGCCACCGAGGGCAGCGAAACCCGGCGCAGCTTCCTGGACAATACCCTCTCCCAACTGAACAATAATTACCTCCAGCAACTGATCACCTACAATAAGGTGCTGCAACAACGCAACGCCCTGCTCAAGCAGTTCGGTGAGAACGGAGGCTACAACCCCGCCCTGGTGGAAGCCTACGACCGCCAGATGACAGGGCCGGCAACGGCCATTCATCAAAGCCGGCAACAGTTTATGGAGCCGTTCCGGCAACTCTTGCAACAGCTATACCAAAGCATTTCCGGAGAGGCCGAGGAGGTGGATTGCCGGTATGTTTCCAAAATGGATCAGGCGCCGCTGGACGAGCTGCTCCGGGATGCGGCGGAAAAGGACCGGATACTGCAGCGCACCACCGTCGGGCCGCATAAAGACGACCTGGACTTCACCATCAGAGGCTACCCCCTCAAGCGCTTTGCTTCCCAGGGGCAGCTGAAATCGTTCATCCTGGCTCTGAAACTCGCCCAGTACCGAAAACTAATGGAAGAAAAAAGAACCCCTCCCATACTGCTGCTGGATGACATTTTTGATAAATTGGACAACGAACGGGGCCGCCGGCTTCTGGAACTGCTCATCGAAGGAGACTTCGGACAGGCTTTTATCACCGATACGGATGAACAACGGCTGGAAGCAGTCATCCGGCAATTCGGCCAGCAATACCTGAAATACCAGGTCGAAAATGGAACGGCCGCCAAACTCAACCGCCATGAGTGAGAAGCAACACAATGAAATGACCCTCAAGGAAGCCCTCAAGGCCATGATCGAACAGTACCGGCTCAAGGGCAGGCTCAACCAGAACCGCATTAAATCCCTGTGGGTGCAGCGGATGGGGCCCTCCATTGCCGGCTATACCAAAGAGATCCGCCTGTACAATAAGAAGCTATACATCACCATCGAGTCGGCATCGCTGAGGCAGGAGCTGTCCTACGGAAGGGATAAGATCCGGAAAATGCTGAATGAAGGGCTGGGTGAAGAGTATATCGAGGAGGTGGTCATTCGGTAGGTTGGTTGTTGTCAGTTGTTGGTTGCCTGTTGTGCGTCTAACCAACAACCGACAACCAACAGCCAACAGCCAACAACCAAGAACGGCCCTACGGCACAGCTACCGATTTCTTGTCTTTCTTATTGCTGTCTGAGCCGCTACCGTCGGCGGCAGTTCCTTTAGCGCCTTTTTTCTTGCCTTTCACCTTGCCGGCCAGCTGAATGGCCTCATAGGCGTTGACGACTCCTCCGGTGACACTGAGCTGGCTGAACGGCACCAAAACTTCAGAGCCCGGTTCTTTTACTTTTCTGCTCTGGCGCACCGCCGATTCCATGATCACCTGCTTTACCTGTTCGGCAGTGAGGTCCGGGAAGTAAGAACGGATCACGGCAGCCACTCCGGTGACGACCGGGGCCGCCATACTGGTTCCCTGCTGGTTCTCGTACTCGTTGAACGGAGTTGTAGAGTAGATCTCCATGCCGGGCGCAAAAATATCCACGTAATCAGAGCTGTAATTGGAGAAGGGAGCGACCAGGCTTTCATCGTTCTGCCAGTTGAGGGCGCCCACCTCAATCCAGTTCTCGGCGTATTTGGAACCGAACAGGCCCAGAAAGCCGCTGCGCTTCTCGAACTCATCGGTCGGGAAGTTGTTGTCGCTGCTGATCTGCTTGTTGTCATTACCGGCGGCATGTATGATCAGTACATCATGATCCTGAGCATACTTTACCGCTTCATCCACCAGTCCCTTACGGGGAGAAGCGCCTTTGCCGAAGCTCATATTTATGACCGAAGCGCCGTTGTCAACAGCATAAACGATAGCCGCGGCCACGTCTTTATCGCGTTCGTCCCCGTCGGGAACTGTCCGCACAGACATGATGCGAACGTTGTCCGCTACTCCGTTCATCCCCAGCCCGTTGTCCCGCTTGGCGGCAATGATGCCTGCAACGTGGGTGCCGTGCAAGGCGTCCGGCCCTCTGACGTCGCTATTGCCATAATCGCGGTCGTAGGGGTCGGTAAAGTCATCGCCCACTTCCGGGCGCGGGTCAAATTCGAGGTTGTAGTGGTATTCGTACTGAGCGGCGAGGTGCTCGGCATAGTCGTTGATGTCTTTCCGGATCTGCTCGAAGGTTTGCCCCTGGTCCATCAGCGTCTGGCTGATCTGTGCGGCATACATCAGCAAGGGGTTGTCGGATTCGAACTGAGCGAGATCCTCCTTACTGACCACGTCCTTGCCAATCTCGTCAGAAAGGGCGTTGACCGCCGTGGCGATCGCGACGAAAGTGCCGGCATCTTCCTCCAGTTCGGTACGCTTCTCTTCGATCACCTTTTCGTATTCCTTATACTTTTTGTAAAGCGCTTTTTCCTTTTTGGAAAGCCCATCCGGATCTTTGCCGGCAAACATCTTGTCGTACTCCCGGTACAGGCGCGTCACCTCCAGGTTGTCGTACTGTATGTTCTCTCCGGACTTATTGCCGAGGAAGTTCCAGCCGTGAATGTCATCTACATAACCGTTCTTGTCGTCATCGATACCATTGCCGGGGATCTCATCCTCATTGACCCACATAATGTCCTTGAGGTCTTCGTGCTCATAATCCACTCCCGAGTCCAGGACGGCAACGACTACCGTTTTTCCATTTTTGCCGGCCAGCAGTGTTTCATAGGCCTTTTCCGTGCTCACTCCGGGCACATTATCCTGGGCGGGGTCCAGGTTGAACCAGTTCTTCGGGGCACTGGTTTGGGAAAAACCCAGGGTGAAGCTCAGCAGGAGGCCGCAGGCCACCAGTATTCTTCTCAGGTTCATCAAATTCAAATTTTTACTTTAAGGTTATTTGTAAAACAATGACGCAATGATACGCCCTTTGCCACTATTGCAGGGGCACAAAATTGCCAATATTCTTAAGTGAAACAGCATAGGAAGGGCTATAGGCGGTAATTTTAACGTCAGTCCCTACGCCAGAGTTGCACTGAAGGTATTTTTTTTATCGAAACTATGGAAGTAAAATGGCATCCGTGTTGTATCCTTCTCTATTTCCCCCAAATATCCCTATTTTCCCCTCCAGAAGGAATCGGAAATGAACTGGATCGCCATACACCTCAGGCTGGTTTGGAAGTACCTGCAGTACTACTGGCGGGCGGAGACGCGCTACGGCCTGCACTCTCCTTTCGTGTACGAACTGGTGGAAAAAACGGTGGAAGACACGCGCACCTTCTACGCCTTCCCCATCATCGAGGGACTGCGCAGCCTGCTGCTGCGGGACAATACGGCCGTCACCGTTACCGACCACGGCGCGGGCTCGAAAGTAGAACGCTCCTCCCGGCGTACGGTGCGCAGCCTGGCCCGCCACAGCGCCGTCGGCCCGGCCACGGGGCGCTTGCTGTTCCGCCTGGTACACTTCCTGAAGCCCAATACCCTGCTGGAACTGGGAACTTCCCTGGGCATCTCAACCGCCTACCAGGCGACCGCCGCCCTGAACGCCCGCTTCATCACCATCGAGGGATGCCCCCAGACGGCGGCCCTGGCCCAACAGCACCTCCGGCAGCTCAGCCTGCCCAACGTCCGCCTGCTCACCGGAACCTTCCGGGAAAAACTGCCCGAAGCGCTGGCCGGCCTGAAACGCCTCGACTACCTCTACCTCGACGGCGACCACCGCCGCGGCGCCAGCCTGGAATACTTCGAACAATGCCTTCCCTACGCCCATGCCGATAGCGTTTTTGTGATCGCCGACATCCACTGGTCAGCCGAAATGGAGGAAGCCTGGGAGGCCATGCGCCGCCATCCCCGCGTAAGCCTGTCGGTTGACCTGTTTCACCTCGGCCTGCTGT
>JAGFJE010000639.1 GCA_024103175.1 Phaeodactylibacter sp. | reverse complement strand
CTTCATTGTTAAGCGGATCTTATTTGTTTTTAGTGGAATCGGAAAAAACCATGAATTCACGGTGCAATAATATTTGGAATATCCCGTAATGTCGCCGCAGATTATAATTTGAAACAAGAATTTGCGGAATAATGGGGGAGGGGAGGTTTGATTTTTGATTTGCGATTTATGATTTATGATTTGCGATTTATGATTTTTGATTTGCGATTTATGATTTTTGATGTATCCCCCCGTCACCCGGATGTGACAACAGTTGCCCCGCTCTGAAGCAAATCAAACATCAAAAATCAAACATCAAACATCAAACATCAAACATCAAACATCAAGCCCTCACCTCCCCACGCCTACTCCTCTACATTTGTAGGGGCTTGCACCCTCAGGCTCGGCTCCAGCTCATAAGCCTTCTGCCGGTACTGATCGCCCAGGCTGTTGTTTCCCAGGTTATAATGGGCGGTGCCCAGGTCGTACCACCCTCTGGCGTTACCGGGGTCGGCCTGGGTGGCCAGGGTGAAGTACTCCATGGCCTCCACCCGGTCGCCCCGGATACCGTGGGCAACCCCCAGCAGGCGCAGCACCTCGTATTCGTTGGGCATGATCTCTCTGGCCTGTTCCAGATAGCGGATGGCGCGGTTCAGGTCGCCTTTTTGCTCTCCGTAGAATTTGCCGGCGTCCTTGTAAGTGATGCCAAGGTTGCGCCGGGCATCCGCATAATCGGGGTCGAGCGCCAGGGCCTTCTCATAAGCCTCTATTGATTTTTCGTATTCCTGAAGGTAATTGTAGGCATTGCCGAGTAAAAGATACGCATTTTTATAATTAGGGTGGATGCGCAGGGCCTGCTGGAGGTGTTCTATGGCCTGGCTGAGCATGGCCTGCTTCCGGCTGGGGTCCTGGACGGCCAGCGACTGGGTGACCAGCTCGCCCCCGACGGCATTGCGCAACTTGGCGCTGTTCGGAGAATACTTTATGTCGGTTGTAAACAGGGTATAGTTGTCTTTCCATACCGGGTTGCGCAACACCGTTCGAACGCCATAGGCCAAAGCTACAATGGCCAGCACGGCCAATACCGGCCGGAACTGCCGCCAGGCAGGCTCCTTACCCTTCGGCGCCCGGGAGGCCGCCCAGCGGTACCCCAGGATGGCGAGCAGCAGGCAATAGCCTACCGAAGGCATGAACAGCAGGCGCTCCGCCATGTGGGTCCCCACCGGAAAGAGCAGGTTGGAAACGATGGAAAGGGTAACCAGGTAATAAAGGATGGCAAAACTGACGGGATCTTTCTTCGGCAGCTTGCGCAGGGCATAAACCAGCAGGGCCACATAGGCAACCAGGCTGAGCCAGGCGCCCCAGTCTCCAAAATCCATAACTCCGATCTGGCGGGGATAGTAATCGTGGGTAAGGACATAAGGGAATACCAGAAGCTGAATGTATTTGCCCAGGGTGTAAAAAACGGTGGCCAGGCGTTCTCCGGCGGTAAAGGGGACATACTGATTGCCCTCGAGCTTGACGAAGGGGTTGTTCATCATCTCCATCGTCGGCTCGCTCAGGCCGAAGCCCAGGACGGCAAAGCGGATAACCAGGAAAACAACAGCAGCGGCCAGGAAAGGAACAGCCTGCCGCACGATGGGGCCCAGGCTGGCCTTCGTAAAAAAGTAGTAGGCCAGAGGGGCCACTGCCAGAAAAGTGATCGCATTTTCTTTGGACATCAGGCCCAGGAAAAACACCAGCCCGACGGCAATATTCAGCCTGGGTTTATTCTCCTGGTAGGCGCGCAAGGAATAGTACAGCGCGGCCAGGCTGCCCAGTAGGGCCAGGATCTCATCCCGCCCTTTGATGTTGGCCACCACCTCGGTGTGAATGGGGTGCACGGCAAACAGAAGGCCGGCCGCCAATGCGATGAAGAAGGCCCGCCCCTGGCCCTGGCCCGGGCGGAAAAGCCGGAGCAGCAGCAGGTAGAGCATCACCGTCGTCAGGCCGTAGAACAGGGCGTTGAACAGATGGCCCACAAATGGCGTTTTGCCGAACAGCTGCACCTCCAGGGCAAAGAGCACCAGGCTCAGGGGGCGGTAACGGCCGCCGGCCACCAGGCTGGCCTTGCCTTCTTCCTTGAAAAAACCGAAGAACGTATCCTTGGTGAGAATGCCGGGAATACCCGACACGCCATCTTCCACGAACATATTGTTATAGATGACGATGGCGTCATCCAGGGTATAGTCATGCGTCAGGGTATTGGCATAGAGGAGAAAGCTGAGTGCGAACAGGCCCCAGGCCACCCAGCGCCGGTTGGTGAACCAGGAGGGAAAACGCTTTGGCGCACCGGCCACCCCGGCCTGAGGAACCGCTGCCTTTATCTTGGTTTTCTTTATTCGTTTCGCCATGTATCCGAAAAAAAGGAGTTTCGTATGTTGAAGCCGGAAAAGCGGGAAGCCTAGCCCCCCTTTGCCACTAATGATCCAAAATATTGAATTTTTCAGGACTTCCGGTAATGCCTTCCGGGAAAATTATTGTTAAGGAAGGATAAAGATCTATCTTTCCCACATGAAGAACATTGAAGAGTTACTCGGCCTGCTCAACCTGGAGGCCATCGAAGAGAACATTTTCCGAGGCCAGAGCCATAGCGTGGGCAGCCAGCGCGTCTTCGGCGGCCAGGTGCTGGCCCAGGCCCTGCAGGCCGCTATTCGCACCGTGCCGGACGGGCGCCTGGTGCATTCCCTGCACGCCTACTTCATCCTGCCCGGCGACATCAATTTGCCCATCGTCTTCGAGGTAGACCGCATCCGCGACGGCGGCAGCTTCACCACCCGCCGCATCAAGGCCATACAGAAGGGCCAGGCCATCTTCAATATGTCCGCTTCCTTCCAGAAAAAACAGGAAGGATTTGACCACCAGATCAGCATGCCCAATGTGACTCCTCCCGACGGGCTGATGAGCTGGGACCAACTGGTGGAAGAGTTCGGCGCCAGGTTGCCGGAAACCATCCGCCGCTTCCTGGAGGTCGACCACCCCATCGAGTTCCGCCCGGTGGAGCGGGTACATCCCATGCTGGCCGGCAAGCGGCAGCCCCAGCGCCACGTATGGATGCGATCCAAAGGGCCCATGCCCGACGACATCACCGCCCACCAGGCCGTGCTGGCCTATGCTTCCGACTACAACCTGCTGACTACCGCCCTGCTTCCTCACGGCGACCTGGCCGCCGCCGGCAACATCCAGCTGGCCAGCCTCGACCACGGCATGTGGTTCCACCGCGATTTCCGCATGGACGATTGGGTGCTCTACGCCATCGATAGCCCCAGCGCCTCCGGAGCAAGGGGCTTCACCCGGGGCAGTATCTTTGACCAGGAGGGAAAGCTCGTAGCCTCAGTGGTGCAGGAGGGGCTGATGCGGCCGGTGTAGGGGAAGGGAATAAAGGAAGGAAGTTCTGATTTTCAGGTTTGATAATGTAAAGCCCAAAGTAGATTTTTTGTATATTTATGTGTTTACCGAGTAATCGCAATCATGGCTGTAAAACTTGCACAGCGGTTAATTACCGTCGAAGAATATTATAAAATGGTGGATGCCGACATCCTTAATGAGGATGACCGGGTGGAGCTGATCGACGGCAAAATCATAGAAATGTGCCCTATTGGTAGTAAACATGCAGGTTGTGTAGACAAGATCGTCGCCGCTCTGAATAGATTAAACCGTACCGATATTTTAATCAGGGGCCAGAACCCCCTGAGGCTGAGCAGATATTCTGAGCCGGAACCGGATGTAGTGATAGTAAAATTCTCTCCCGATTATTATTCCGCTCAACATCCCACCGCCGCAGATGCCCTCCTGGTTATCGAAGTGTCAGATTCTTCTTTGGAATATGACAAGGAAGTGAAACTTCCGCTTTACGCCTCTGCAAATATCCCGGAATGCTGGATCGTCAACCTGGAAAAAAAGGAGATCGAAGCCTATCATTCTCCTGTCGGAGACCGATACAAAAATAACGAACTATTCCTGCTCGACGACGAGATCCACATAAAGGCATTGGACGTAACTTTCAAAGTCAGCGAACTGGCCGTATAATCCGATATTTCTATTATTCCAATACCAGCCCCTCCTCCTTCCGGAACGCCTTATACCGCCCCTTCCCGAACTTCGTCCCGTTGAATTCCACCTTACCCCGCAGTGCCTCCCGCTGCTCTTCCGGCAGCTGAATAAAATCACTACACTTCTGCGAGCAGCAATTGTGGTAGTTTTCGGCGCACGCTTCACACTGAATGAACAGGATATGGCAGGCGTCGTTGGCGCAGTTGACATGCGTATCGCAGGGCTGGCCGCACTGATGGCAGCGGGCGATGACCTCCTCGCCGATGCGCTCCCCCATGCGCTCGTCAAAGACGAAGTTCTTGCCCCGGAACCGGATGGGCAGGCCCTTTTCCCGGCACCGGCGCGCATACTCGATGATGCCGCCGTCGATCATGTAGACCTTGCCGAAACCCTTGTGCAGGTAATAAGCACTGGCCTTCTCACAGCGGATGCCGCCGGTGCAATACATGATAATAGGATGATCTTTCTTGTCCTCCAGCATCTCCTCCACAATGGGCAGCGCCTCGCGGAAAGTCTCCACGTCCGGGCAGATGGCGCCCTCGAAGTGGCCGACTTCGCTCTCGTAGTGATTGCGCATGTCGACGACTATGGTGTCGGGGTTTTCCATCAGCGCGTTGACTTCTTCGGCGCTGAGGTGTTTGCCCCGTTTCGTCACATCAAAGCTCTTGTCGTCCAGCCCGTCGGCGACGATCTTGTCGCGCACCTTGACCTTGAGCTTGTAGAAGGACTTGCCGTCGTCATCCACAGCGATATTGAGCCTGGCGCCGTCCAGCCAGGGAATGGAATACATATCTTTCCGGAAGGCCTCGAAGTTCCTGTCCGGCACGGAGATCTGCCCATTGACGCCCTCGTTAGCCACATAAATGCGGCCGAAGACGCCCAGCTTGCTCCAGCGGCGATACAGCTCGTCGCGGAACAGCTTCGGATCCCCGATCTGGTGGTAACGGTAAAAGGAAAGGGTGGTGCGCGCCTCATCGCTTTCCAGCATACGGCGCTTTAGCTCGTCGCTATTGACGAGGTTATACAATCTCGGCATGTTAAATGGTTTGGTACGTTGAGCAATATTGACAAGTTGCAGGCTTGTTGGGCGCGTGCCCCCGGCTGCTAACTGTACCTGCCATGAAGATAAACAGGGGTTTATCCTTCAGGGCTGAATTTTTCAGGGGGCAAAGATACGGGGAATTTGTGGGAATGGGAAGGGCATAAAAGGTGTTTTCCGCCAGTGGGCTGGGCTAGTGGCCAGTCGACTTGAAGTCGCCTGGCCACTAGCCCGCGGAAAAAAGAAACCTTGCAGTAAAGTTACGAAGTTCCCGCCAGAAAGAACAGGACAGTAAACAGCCACGTTTACATGGTCATTTCAGCGCCAACTGAAGCCAAAAACATTCTAACCCCCTGAACTATAACACTTTAAGTCAATTGCGTTTTGAGAAAAACATCAAAAGGCCGCTATAGCCAGCTGCTCTGAAAGGAATGGCTGGCCACAAGCAGCCATTTAACAATGGGGCTATACTACGACGAGCAAGAAACCTACAGTACGCAGCCCAGGCAGGGCCAAACAAAGCCCTTGACTCCAGGCATGTTCTACCTTCTACTCTACCGCCCGATCCGGCCCGGCAGGTTTCTTCACCTCCGGCCGCGGCGTTTCCGGCAGTTTTTTCATGATCTCTTCCACGGCCCTTTCCAGTTGGGGGTC
>JAGFJE010000737.1 GCA_024103175.1 Phaeodactylibacter sp. | reverse complement strand
GTTTTGAAGTAGTTGGTCACATAGAAGTAGTGCTCGTCGGCCTCCACGCGTTTCAGGCGCATCAGGGTAAAGGCCAGCAACGCCAGGCCGGAAAGATAAAAGGCAACCATTCCAATGCGAAAGCCGGAAGCGGGAATATTGCCGACGTAGTCGAAGGAATACAGAAGGGAGGCGGCCGTCGTGGCGCCAAAAAAGACGATCCAGAAGACCGGTATGAATATTTTGTAGAACAGTGTCAGATTGGTGGATATCCTGTACATGCCTTTCCTCGCGTTAAATTTATCTCAAAGCCTCTTCATTCTCTTTCTGCACCCGCGCCGACACTAAAATGCTAACCTCATACAGCACATAGAGCGGTATGCCGATCAGGAACTGGGTCACCACGTCCGGCGGCGTGATCATGGCCGCCAGCAAGAGAATGCCGATGATGGAATGGCGCCGGTATTGCTTCATACCTTCCGGAGTGACCAAGCCTATTTTGGAAAGAAAATAAACAATGATCGGCAACTCGAAGATCAGCCCCGCCGGGGCGGTAAACATGATCATGTAGTTGATAAAGGAGGAAACCGTCGGCGTATTTTGTACCCCCGGAACGTCATATCCGGCCAGGAAGTTGATGGCGAAAGGCGAGATGATATAATACCCGAACAGTACGCCCAGCAGGAAAAGGGTAGAACAGATGGCCACCATGCCGCGCGCCGCTTTTTGCTCCTTTGGGTACAGCCCCGGCTGGATAAAGCGCCAGAACTCCCAAAGCACATAGGGGAAGGCGACGATGAAACCCATCACAAAAGAAGCCTTGATGCTGATGATAAAAGCCTCCCCGAACCCCGTGGCGATCTTGGGAAACTCCGGCGGCGTAAAACACAGGTTGTCTCCCATGCCTATCGCCTCCGAAAGCCGGCAGACAAAGCGGTAGGAGAAAAAGTCCGGTTCTGTAGGGCCAAAGATAACTTCCCGGAACAGCCATTTCTGAAAGATGAACAGGATGATCCCAAACCCGAACAGGGCCACCAGGGAGCGTATAATGTGCCAGCGCAGTTCCTCGAGGTGTTCCAGGAAGGACATTTCCTTGCCAGCTACCTGATCCTGGCCCTCTTCCAACTTATCGACGTCAATCTGGTCCAGCGGCATAGATCATTCTGATTTATATTAAGAGCCCGTTTGGGAGGATAAAGTTTAAAATTTATCGCAACAAAAGTAAAAAAATTTATCCTTCCCTGCAGGAGGAAGCTTTTGCTTCTTGACAGGAAGAAGTACTTGAGAAAAATGTCTTACTTTTGCCGGGCATTTATCGGGGGCCTGCCCCGGCGGCATAAGCGATATATGGAAATACTCTTATACACAGGCTTGTTCATTTTGTCCCTTTCCGTTTTACTAAGGGCATCCGGATGGTTCGTCGATTCTGCAGAGCGTATCGGCCTTTCCCTGGGTATTTCCTCTTTCATTATCGGCCTGACCATCGTGGCCTTCGGCACTTCCCTGCCGGAGCTGGCCACTTCCATCGCATCGGTATTCAGCGGAGAGTCGGAGATCGTGGTGGGCAATGTCGTAGGTTCCAACATCACCAATATTGCGCTGGTACTCGGCTTGTCGGCCATCGTGGCCAAACGGATCGAACTGCAGTACAATATCTGGCATATAGATATGCCCTATCTGTGGGCTTCGGCCTTTCTGCTGTGGTTTGCCCTGCGCGACCTGGACTTTTCCCTGTTTGAAAGCTGCCTTTTTCTCGTTGGGCTATTCGTTTTCCTGGGGTATTCCTTAAAGACAGACAGCGAAGAATCTGCCCAGGAGCCCGTACCCGGGCCAGCGGTAGGATGGAAAACCTACGCCATGCTCATCGTGGGCGGAGCACTGGTCTGGCTGAGCGCCGATTACACCATCCTCGCCATACAGAAGTTGTCGGCCATCGCCGGGGTGAACCCCGAGATCATCGCCCTGTCAGCCGTCGCGCTGGGCACCTCCTTACCCGAGGTAATCGTCAGTATCAACGCCGCCCGCAGAGGTAAGGCGGCCATCGCCGTCGGCAATGTGCTGGGGTCCAATATTTTCAATACCTACGTTGTAATGGGAATCCCCTCTTTATTCGGCAAGCTGGAGATCCCTCCCGACATCAACAAGACTTTCCTCCCGCTTATGGTGGCCATGACCATCCTCTTCGGCATTATGGCCAATAATAAGAAGATCACCCGTTGGGAAGGAGCCGCCTTGCTCCTGTTTTACGCCTATTTTGCATCCGAATTGTTCAAAAGCGCCGGTTAGAAGCTTTTTTTATGACAAATGGTGAACTTATTTCCCGATTTTAGCCTTGAAGAAAACATCGGGGGATGCATCTTTCCCAAAAAAGGTGTATTTTTAATCCTGAATACTGATCCGTTACCCCCCTCCCCTTGAACCGGCCGGCAATTCGGCCCGCGCCGGAATAATAGCTTGACAACGAGTTGGATCCGCTCTTCAGCGGAAAACTAACCTGTGGAACCTTTTTACCCGTTCCAAAAATACCCGACAGGAAAACGAGAAAACAGCCGCGCTTTTGATAAAGGGCCGGCTTCGAGCAAATATAATTTTGCGCTAACAAACAAACATACGACCGTACTATGAAGAAAACTACATTCACACTGCTCCTGGCAGTGGTGTGCTGCTATGGAACCATACGGGGGCAGGATCTCGCCAGATGGGATCTCGACAATAACGACGTAGCTTCTTTCCAGTCAACCCACACCAACGCAGGGAAGCTAACGGGAGGAAATGGCATATCCGACCTCGATTTCACCGCCAACGGAGCCTCCGCCCACGCCTGGGAGCCTTTCGATGAGGCCAGCGCCGCCGATTTCTACGAAATATGCCTCAAGCCCAAACCAGGCTACCTGCTGGACATCAGCAGCCTCACCTTCACCGAAATGAGGAGTGCGGACGGCATCCGCTCCTACGTGCTGGAATGGTCGCTGGACGGCTTCAAATCCTCCCACATCCTGGCCGATGTGGATGTGCCCGATGATGTCAGCCCCCGCACGGCCACCCATCCCAGCCTCGGTATCCGGGTGTGCGACGGGCAGGAACTGTGCCTGCGCTGGTATGGCCACAATACGGAGGATTACAACGGTGAATGGTATCTGTCCGACGTGATCGTTACGGGTACGGAATCTCAGGCCTGCGCTCCTGCCGGCACGCCTCCTTCCGGCCTTACGCTAAGCAACATCACCGGCAACAGCATGGAGGTGTCATGGACGCCCGGCAGTTCCGACGCCACCCTCGTCCTGGCCCGGGAAGGCAGCCCGGTGAACCTCCTGCTCTGTGGCGGAACCCCCTACACCGCCGACCCGAAATTCGGGCAAGGCACAGAGTTGGGCACAGGGACGTTCGTCGTATACAACGGCCCGGGATCTTCATTCACAATGACCGTCCTGAAGGATGGCGCCACCTACCACCTCGCCGCACTGGGCTACAACTACGGCGGAAATTGCTATCAGGAAGACAACTGGGCCACAGCCAGCGCCGCCACCCTGTGCACCAAACCCAGCCCGGTGGAAAAATTGATGAGCAGCCCTGCCGACGGCCAGGTAACCCTCGCCTGGGCCGCCCCCTACTGTTTTGATGAAGTAATGGTCGTGGCCAGTACCCAACCCATCAGTTCCATGCCGGACAATGCCCTGGCCTCCGACTATCCTGCCGACCCGGCCTTCAATCCCGGGACGGACGCCACCGGCGACTTCACCGCCGATGAGGCCATCGTGTACCGGGGCGCCGGCAACAAGGCAACCGTCACCAACCTCAATAATGATCAGGAGTACTACTTCCGGATCTTTACCTTCCGCGCCGGCGCCTGGGAAGGCGGCGCCGCCATAACGGAAAAACCCCAGATGGGCTGCTCCTTCCTGGGTGGCGATTTCATCTACCTCAACGAGCTGCATTTCACCAACAAGAATAAAGACATCGACAAAGGCATCGAGATCGCCGGCAAGGCCGGCGTCAACCTGGAGAACTACCTGCTGGCCATCTACACCAACCAGGGGAACCTCGAGCGCATCACCGAACTATCGGGGGCTATCGACGATGAAGGGCAGGGCTACGGCGCGGTCTGGATACCCGACCCCGAGCTTTCCCGTACCAGCGCCGTCGTCGCTTTGGTTAACAAAGTAACCGGCGTCACTACCGATTTTATCTCTCTCCGCTTTTTCGGCGTAGTGGCCAACGACGGGCCGGCCGAGGGGCAGCCCGCTTTCTGGCCAGGGCGCGATGAAGACCCCAACACGCCGGTCAACTACTCCGTCCAGCGCCAGGGCGATATCGCCTGCCCCAATACCAGCCAGGAGTGGGTAGGGCCTGTGCTGGCGTCCCGGGGAATGCTCAACTTCTCCCAGTCGGCTTTCCCCATCACCCTGTATGCCTTTGAAGGAGAATTGAAGGGCGAGCGGGTGCTTCTGAGCTGGCAAACCGAAACCGAAGAGAACAATGACTTCATGGCGGTAGAACACAGCGCCGACGCCCGCCATTTCAAGGAGATCGGCCGGGTGAAGGGCGCCGGTACAACCACCGAACGGCAATCGTACGCCCTATGGCACAATACGCCTCAGCCGGGGCTCAATTACTACCGGCTGCGCCAGGTGGACCTTGACGGGGCCTTCGAGTACCATGGCCCGATCGCCGTAGAATACAAAGGAGAGGAACCCCAGCTGAGGGTTTACCCCAGCCTGGCGGCCGAACAACTGGTAATAGAAATGCCCCTTCCCGCCGAAGAGGAGGGAGAATTGCTGATCTACGACATCAACGGCCGCCCCGCACTGAGGCTAGCCACCGCCCCCGGCTTCCGGCGGCAGAGCATAGACATCACAGCCCTGCCGCCAGGCCAGTATTTCTTGCAATGGCGGCCGGAAAAAGGGAATTTGTTAACAGATCGATTTGTTAAGCTGTAGATTTGCGTAAAGCAAACCTTTTAAAGGGCGCTCCGGCCGGAGCGCTCTTTTTTTTAAAAAAATGCCCGCAACAGTACAACTTTTCCCTTCAGCCTTGTTTTAATGCATTCATATCGTTATTTTTAGAATCATTTAAATCACAATTCCCTAAAACTAGATCCGATGAAAGGTGTGATAAACCTATTAACTGCATTTCTCCTATTTCCCATTTGCCTTTTTGGACAGGCCTCCTCCGAAGCAGGCGTCTTTATCGGCGTAGCCAACTATATGGGCGACCTGGCGCCCTCCCCCCTGGCTGCCAATGAGACCCGGATCGCTTTTGGCGGCCATTTTCGCCGAATGCTGAACCCCAAAGCCGCCCTGAAAGGATCGGTAAGTTTCGGTAAGCTCACCGGAGCAGACGCAAATATCCCGATGACGGAAACGAGAGTTGCCAGCCGTGGTTGGGAAATGTCGACCGGAATACTGGAAGCCGCCCTGCAGATGGAGTGGCACCCGTTGGGCGGGCCGCGGTTCAATAATGCCGGGGTGTATCAGCGGCAGATCTCTCCCTTCATCGGGGCGGGCCTGGGCCTGGCCTTCGGCGATGCCAAAGTCAAGGTGCCGCAAAATGACCAGACCCGTTTTCCGGAAGCCGATGACAAATCCGCCTTTATCGTTTTCCCCATGACCCTGGGAATCCGCTTCGACGTCACAGAATCCCTTATTGTGACAGGAGAGTTCAGCGTCCGCGGCACTTTCACCGATTACCTGGACGGCGTCAGTGAGAATGGCAACCCCGGCGCCAATGACCATTATATGTTCGGTGGAATTTCCATCCTTTACCTCATTGAAGCGGATTACGGCCCATCGTATAGTAATTAAATTTGAGTATGAAGTTTTCTGCTGTTTCTGTTCTTTTTCTGTTAACCCTCCTTTTTATCTCTACAGCTCCGCCCCACAGCCGCCTGGAAGAGGGCCTGGTCGCTTACTACTCCTTCAATGCCTGTGATGCGCGCGACGACAGTGGCAATGGCTCCGACGGCGCCCTCGTTGGCGGAGTGGGCTGCTGGTGCGGCATTGAAGACGACGGCCTGCTGTTGGACGGCGCCCGGAGCTATATCGAGTTTCCAGGCAAAGTGAACCGCTATTTCAACACTTCCGACTTTACGGTCAGCTTTTATTTTAAAGCCGAGCAGTATCTGGTCTTTCAGCAAAGCCTCCTCTCCAAGCGGGAGGATTGCGACGAATTCGGTATGCTGGACGTGATGCTCGACCTCAATAAACGGGAAGTGGCCACTGCCGTCCATGAAACGCCGGACAAGTACTACGGCGGCCTGTCTCCGGCACTGGACACCACCGGCTGGATACACTTTGCCCTGGCCCGGGAAGGTACCCGCGCCTTCACGTACATTAACGGCGAGCTCCATCGGGAGAGCTTTCGCTGCAGCGGAGTGGATATCTCCAATAATGCCGTACTCTCCTTCTCCAACAGCCCCTGCGTACAGAACGGCCGGGCCCGCCGCTTCAAAGGAGTGCTCGACCAGCTCCGGGTCTACAGCCGCGCCCTCTCTCCAGAGGAGGTCCGGGAGCTGTACCGGGAGTATCCGGTGGAGAACGCGGTGATGGATTGTGTGACGTGAGCCGGTGTTCGTCACTGGCTGTTTGCAGTTCGCAGGGCTTTTCGAGTTATTGCCGTTCCACTGAGCCTGTTTGCGTCAGAAAATATTCATTTCGCGCATCCGAATAATTCCAGGAGCGCCAGCTGAGGGCTTGTCGGCGGCGTTCAAAAGCCGCCCTTTTTTTATCCAGGGCGTTTTCCAGGGTTTCCTTGTCGTACTGGCTGCTTTCCAGCAACCGGCCGTAGTGCTGAAAAAGGATAAAGAGGTTTTTGTCGGATACCTCCTGAATCAGGAACCGGGCGTCGATTTCCCCTTTGGTATCGGCCTGCAGGTTGTAGCGCGTGATGGCCAGGTCCCAGTTGGCCAGGCTCATCACGATGATTGAAATGTACACTGCCCAGCTGTTGCGGTGTAGCAGGAAGGCCAGGCTCCGGCGGTATTTGACTTTCTGAAAAAGGGTATACAAGCCATAGAGCACCAGGCAGAGGAACCAGAAAACGCCGAGGCGTTTGTAGGCCAGCCCGTAGTGGGCTACGTACTGCCAGTTGCGAAGGCCGACAGACAGGGCCATCATGGCGTTCTGAGCCAGCCATAGAAAAGCCAGTCCGCGCAGCCACTCATTGTGCGGGTAGAAGTTCAGGTTACCGCGGAAGTACCAGATAGCGGCGCCCATGGCCAGCAGGATGGCGAATATCAGCAGATAGGTTCCCTCATGCACATACTGGCTCAGTTCCTGCGGGCTGGCTTCGCCGTAAGAAACCCACACGTAGCGCAGGTCGGCCACATTGGCCAGGAAGATCAGCCCGTTGAGCAGGCCGAAGGCGATCAGGCTGGCCCGGAATTCACTTTTCAGGGAGAGCATACCCGGTTTACAGAGATAATGCCGTTTTTGCCGCCGTTGCAGGATCAGCGGCAACTTGCTTTCCACCTTAAAAGCCAGAGGCGCCAGCAGGGAGGCGCCCAACAGCCCTCCCATGACGAAAAGCCCCCGGAAGAAAGGCCATGTCTTCTCACCAAAGTATGCCCACTCAAAAGAAAAGGAGAAACGTTTCCACAGAAAATCAAAAGCCTGGGCAAATTTCGGGTTGGCGCTATAATACAAAAAGGTAAAAACGGCGCCCAGGCCCAGGGGAAGGAGTGTCAGCTGTGCCCAGCGGGCCGCCGATTGCCAGCTTTGACGGCGGGGCAGATTATCCTGCAGGTTCCGCAGCAGGGCCAGCGGCCCCTCCAGTACGTTCACCAGCCCCAGTAAAAAGGCGAAAGCCACAAAACGCACCTTCTCCTGCTGAAGAGAACCGATCAGGAGCAGAAAGGAAACGACATGGCCGCCCTTGGCCAGTAGCGAATTGTGCCAAACGGTGAGCAGGGCCGAGAGCAGCGTTCCGGCCATGAGCACCTGTACCTCCCTCCTGGCTAACGCCTCCGGCCAGCGCCACCCGGCGGCGCCAATGGCAAAAAAGGAAAACAGCGCCGTGTTCAGGCCCAGTTGCTCCCTCCAGAAGAGGTGGGTGTACAGCATGCTTCCGGTGACGATCAATGCAAAGTTCAGCAAGCTCTTTTTCATGATAATTTGCTTTTGGCAAGAAAATAAATGGTGAAATACCCCAGCCCCAGCAGGGCGCCAAACAGGATGGTGACACTCAGGGAAAGTACCAGGCTATGAGAATCGCCCATTGCCCGGATTATACTTTTAAGCAGTCCCGCCGGCTGCACCAGCGCATCCCAACTGTTCCACCGCAGAAACCGCCCCAGGTAGACCCCGAACCCACAGAGCAGCAGGGCCACCATGGAAAAGCCCCATTCTACCCGGGCGCCCCACCGCTGTCGCAGGGCTTCCCCTACCCTCAGGAGAGAACAGTAGCCAAGCAGCAAACCCGTCCAGGCCGCCGAAAACAACATCAGCGCATCAAACCAAAGGGGTATGGGGCCCCGCGCCCGCAGGTGGATCAGGTCGGTTATGAGATAGGGCGCATTGGGAAAGAAAAGCAGCCAAAGTAGCAGTAAACCTGCTCCCGGAAGGACGCCCCTGACTGCGGGCAACACGCCAGCCAGCCAGTAGGGAACCCAGGCCAGCAATAGATTCCAGCCCAAAAACAAGAAAGTTTGAGTTCCCCAGTTTTCCAGGCTAGCGAACTGTGCAAAGCCGGCCGGTAAAGACCCGCTATACAGGTTTCGAAACAATACCATGGCCCCGCAAAGCGCGGTTTGGCCAAGTAAGAGAATGGTAAGTGGATTAATCCTCATAAAAGTACTTTGTATTTCAAAGTTTAAATGCAAAAAAAAATAAAAACCCTATTTCTTTCTGTTTCGCCCGGGAGAGCCCAACAATAAAGCAATATAACAACGTCCGTTCCTTCATCACTCCCGCGTATTGTCCATCAGTTTCTCCAGCGCATCCAGGTGATCCAGAAACGCTTTTTGCCCGGTGTTTGTAGCCCGGTAGGAAGTATTGGGCTTTCGCCCGATGAAGCGCTTGCGCACTTCGATGAACTTTTCTTTCTCCAGGGCTTTGATGTGGCTGGCCAGCCGGCCGTCGGTCAGGCCGAGCGTTTCTTTCAGCGTGTTGAAATCCACCCAATCACTGACCATCAGTATGGACATGATGCCCAGTCGTACGCGGTGGTCGAAGGCAGGATTGAGTTTGGTGAGGATCTCTTTCATGCCGCCCGTTCGTATTTGAAGTACATGAGGGCGCCATACAATATGTGGAACAGCCCGAAGCCCACGGCCCAGAATTCCAGTCCATAACCGGGAAAGAAGAGCGCCGCCAGGCCCAGAGCAATCTCGATAATACCCAGGTACCAGATGTCATTCAAGGTATACTTGCTGGCATTGACAAGGGCCAGCCCGTAGAAGATCAGCGTACTGGGAGCGATCAGCTCTCCCAGGCGGTGGTAAACCAGCGCCAGGCAGAATACCCCTCCGGCAAGCAGGGGCAAGGCCAGGTTGGCCAACAGGCGCCGCGTCAGCGGGCCCCAGATGGGCTGCCCTTTACGCCGCGCCTTCCGCGTGGTAAAAAAGATGCCGCTACCCAGCGCCAGCAGTAACACCAACGCGCCGTCCAGCAAAAAAAAGGTGAGGTAATCCATCCCCCACTGCTCCGCCCGGGTGGCGGCCAGATGGTAGGCCCGCTGCCCGCTGAAGGGAGCCGCCCCCAGGTAAAGATAAGCCGCCGCCGCTCCGAGCAGGGCCGATAAGCCCGCCGCCACCCCCGACAAACCGCTGAGGGATATAAAACGGGAAGAACGCTCCATGAGCGAACGGATCTCGTTGAGGGTTTCGAGATGGCTGTTGTAATTATGCGTCATAAAAAGTACTTTGAGACACAAAGTTACATATTGCAAATGGGAAATACAAGAGAAAAGGGCCTGGCCAGCCGGCTATTTTCCCCCGGCCAGGTTCAATAGCAGGAAAACAATGAACCATCTACTCCCCACCCCCCGCTCCCGGCTGTGGGTTGTCTTCATCCGAGTCGTGGTTTTCACGAAGGCGCCGCTCCATGATGGTGGCCATAGCGGAAAGGGCGGCCAGCTTGACGATATTGGCCATAGAGGCCTCTTCAGGAGTGGAGTGCTCTTCTTCTCCTTTCAGCCAGTCGAGTATGTCCTGAAGCCCTTGCCACATTGTGAGGTAAGATTTTAAGGAATGAGAACACCACAAAATAAGGATTAGATTAAAATATCGGCAATTTTTTCTTCCGCCAGGCCATAAGAAGCCGGATTTTCAAAGAATAGGACAAAACTTGTTACTTTTGTTAAGCAGGCGGGTCTCAAAAGATGAAAAAGAGGAATACTGCTCCTTTCCGGTAACTTCAAAACAATAAATAACCAAAAAATAAAAACATGAGTGCAGATCTGATGGCTATTCTCCAAGGCTCCCTTTCCTCGGGAATGATCGACCAGCTGAGCCAGCAGTTGGGAGGCGCCGACAAACAGAAAACGGCTGCCGCTGCTTCCGGCATCGTCACCACCCTGATGGGCGCGCTGGCCAAAAACGCTTCTTCCACCGAAGGCGCCCAGGCCCTGAACCATGCGCTGGAACGCGACCACGACGGCAGCATTCTGGAAGATGTGATGGGTATGCTCGGTGGCAACGCTCAGGTAGGCAACGACCGCATGCTCAATGGCTCCGGCATCCTCAACCACGTGCTGGGCAACAAACAGCCGGGCGCTGTAGACATGATCAGCAAACTCAGCGGGCTGGACTCCAGCAAGACCGGTTCTCTGATGACTTTGCTCGCCCCGGTGATCATGGGCGCGCTGGGTAAAGCCAAGCGGGACCAGGGCCTGGACGTGGCCGGCATCGCCTCCCTCCTTTCCGGTACCGTATCGGCTCAAAAGCAGAACAACCCGACGATGAACCTCGTCACCAGTTTCCTCGATGCGGATGGGGATGGCAGCATCGTAGACGATGTGGCCAACATGGGCATGAAGATATTGGGCGGATTCTTCAAACGCAAGCGGTAATTACGCCGTAGACGGAACGAAAAAAGCCGGGGAGGCATGGCCTTCCGCGGCTTTTTTCGTTCCGTCTACGATAAGGTGAAAACGTTCACCGAAGGTTTTCACCCAACCGCCTATGCGTCTTTCTTTTGCTTCTCTTCGAGTTCTTTCTTTTCCGCTTCCCGCATTCCATCCTGGAGTTCGCTTTCGAGCGTGGAACGAGCGGCGTTAAACTCGCGGATGCCCTTTCCTATCCCACGCATCAGTTCCGGTATCTTCTTGCCGCCAAACAGCAGCAGAATGGCGAAAAGCACTACGAGCATCTCAGGGCCGAAGAAGTTGAACAACAGTATGTTTTCCATGATCAATGTTTTTTTGTTACAAAATAAAGGAATTTAATGGCCGGATCAAAGGCCTTTAGCATGAGATCATGAAAAGCGCCCATGGTTTAAACCGGCTAAAGTTGGGCCTCCACCCTTGTTTTGCCTTTACTCCGGGCAAAGTACCACATTTTATCAAAGAATATCAATAGCATTTGTCACCCTTTGCCTGTAAACAGTTTATATCAGGTTTCAGTTTCATATATCCTGCGCCCCCTGGCAACGATGAAGATGCTCACCTCAAATAACAAATAAAGCGGGAGCGCCACAAGTACCTGGGTCAGGCCATCCACCGTCGGCGTGATGATGCCCGCCAGCAACAGGATGCCGACGATGGTATGGCGCCGGTAGCTGCGCATGCCTTCAGGGCTCAGCAGGCCGATCCGCGACAGGAAGTAACAGATCACCGGCAGCTGAAAGATCAGGCCCATCGGCAGGGTAAAGATAAGCATGTAATTGATATAGGAACTCAAAGTGGGCGTGTTCTCCACTCCGGGAATCGTAAACCCCATCAGCCAGCTGATCGAAACCGGCGCCAGCAGAAAATAACCGAAAGCCACGCCGGAGAAAAAAAGCAAAGAGCACGCGAGCACCACCCCCCTCAAAGATTTTCTCTGGCTTTCCGGGACGAACGGGGCTACAAAATTCCCAAGTTCAAACAGCACATACGGAAAGGTGGCCAGCAGGCCGGCCAGGAAAGATACTTTGATGCTGATGATGAACGGCTCGCCAAAACCAATGGCCAGCCGGCTGAAAACAGGGGGCTCCAGGCAAACCAGGCCTCCCGCACCTGCCCATTTCGATAAGGCACAGGATAGCCGGTAAGTGATGAAACCAGGCTCGGCCGGTGCAAACACCACTTCTGTGAACAGCCATTTGTTGAAAAAGAAAAGGACAATTCCTCCCATGGTGATCACCGACAAAGAGCGGATGATGTGCCAGCGCAGCTTCTCCAGTTCATCCCAGATCGCCCATTCGGGTTGAGCCTTGCTCTCGCGCACCCTTTCTACCAGGCCTTTTTTCTTCCTGACGATAAATTCTTTATTTGCCGCCATCCATTATTTCAAGCCTTCCGGGGTTGAACAACCGGAAGAACAGGCCAAAGGTGAGATAAATTCAGGAGATTCGCCAGAGGCAGGCCTCCTTTTTAGATCAAGAGACGCCCACCGGAAATTTGCATGCCTCTAACAATAGAAACCATCCAACCATTTCCCGGGAGCGAGCTTGCCAACGCAACGCATTCGAAGCAACACAGGGCATCCTACCTCCCATAAGCCACCGCCACCTGCCGCGCCGTGCCCAGCCCGTCGATGCCCAGCTCGACGACATCGCCCGGTTTCAGGTAGCGGGGGGGCTTGAGGCCAAGCCCCACGCCAAAGGGCGTGCCGGTGGAGATGATGTCTCCGGGCAGCAGCGTCATGAACCGGCTAATGTAGCTGACCAGATGGGGGATGCCGAAGATCAGGTCGGCGGTAGTGCTGTTCTGCATCATTTCGCCATTGACCTTGAGCCACAGCTTCAGCTTGTGGGGGTCGGGAATGTCTTCCGGCGTGGCCAGCCAGGGGCCGATGGGGGCGAAGGTGTCGCAGCTCTTGCCCTTTACCCACTGGCCGCCCTGCTCCAGCTGGAAGGCGCGCTCGCTGTAGTCGTTGTGTAGCAAATAGCCTGCAACGTGGGCCATGGCGCCCGCTTCCTCCACATAGGAGGCCCGCTTGCCGATGACGACGGCCAGCTCCACCTCCCAGTCCGCCTTCCGGCTTCCCCGGGGGATGATGAGGTTGTCGTTGGGCCCGCAGATAGCGGAAGTGGCCTTGAAGAAGAGGACCGGCTCCTCCGGCACCGCCATCCGGCTCTCGCGGGCGTGCTCGGCGTAGTTGAGCCCCACGCAGACGATCTTCGAAGGCCGGCATATCGGCGGCCCCAGCCGGGTATCTTTGGGGATGCGGGGACAGGAGCCGGCGTGCTGCTCCAGCCAGGCGGCCAGGCGCTGCCGGCCGTCGCCGCCGAGGAAGGCCTCGCCGTAGTCTTCGCCGAAGGCCGAGACGTCCAGCCAATCGCCGTTATTGTGAATAACTCCCGGGCGTTCTTCTCCGGGTTTTCCTGCTCTGATCAGTTTCATTATGCCTCAGAAATTAAATCAAGGAATAAGTACAATGTTTATTTCCTCTGAATCCGCGCAAATCCGCCGCATCCGTGTTAATCCGCGTTCCATCCTTCACGTATTCAACGTCAGAAAGCCCCCGTCGATGGGATAATTCGTGCCGGTGATGAAGCTTGCCTCATCCGAGCAGAGGTACAGCGCCAGGTGGGCGATCTCTTCCGGCTTCCCCATCCTGCCGATGGGTTGTGTCTTCGACAGGTTCTCGAACATCTCGGCCTCCTTGCCGGGGTAGTTCTTTGCCAGGAAGCCGTCGACAAAGGGGGTATGCACCCGCGCCGGGGCAATGCTGTTGCAGCGGATGTTGTAATCGATATAATCGCGGGCCACGGTGTAGGTCATCGTCAGCACCGCCCCCTTGCTCATGGAGTAGGCAAAGCGCCCGGGCAGCCCCAGGGAGGAGGCGATCGACCCCATATTCAGGATCACCCCTCCATTCTGCCTTTTCATATGGGGGATGGCCGCCAGCATGCCGTTGTACACCCCCTTGATGTTGACCGAATAGATGCGGTCGAGGTCTTCTTCGGTGGTGCTCTCCAGCGTACCCACGTGGGCGATGCCGGCGTTGTTGACCAGAATGTCAAGCCGGCCGGCCTTCTTCACGATGTCCTCACAGATGCGGATCATTTCCTCCTGCCGGCTCACATCTCCGGCAACGGCTTCGGCCTTGCCGCCGCCGGCCTGTATCTCTCCGGCCACGCGGCGGGCATTTTCTTCATTGATGTCGAGCAGAAAAACGCGGGCGCCGGCGCCGGCAAATACCCGGCAGATGCTCTCGCCGATCCCGCTGCCGCCCCCGGTGACGAGGGCCGTCTTGTTGGTGAGG
>JAGFJE010000733.1 GCA_024103175.1 Phaeodactylibacter sp. | reverse complement strand
TTGAGAGGGTGAATGATCCGAGCGCTTCGGATCTAGTTCATACATTACTTAATCGGAAGAGGGAGCTGCAACACTTGAGCATGCTCCCTTTTCTTTATGGGAAATTACAAATCGAGGAAGGAAAGGGGATGCCCTGTATACTCCCGGGAAAGCCGTTCCTTAGGGTTTTGATTTTGTCTTTTTCTTTTTCCCGTTTCCCTTCCCGGGCCGGAAAATAAAATACAACCCCACCAGAAAGAACGGAATACTCAGCAACTGCCCCGTGCTCAATGTGCCGCCGAAGGCCGTCTCAAACCCTCCCTGGCTCGTCTTGAAAAACTCCAGCGCAAACCGGATGACGCCCAGCACCAGCGCCAGGAACAGCCCGAACAGGCGGCCCAGTTTCTCCTTGGCGGAAGTTTTCCAGTAGGCCCAGTACAGCAGGAAAAAAGTAAGCAGGTAACTGATGGATTCGTACAATTGCACCGGGTGGCGGGGCTCGTCGGCCAGCTCGGGGGGGTAGGCCCGGACGAAGAGGAAGGCCCAGGGCGCGTCGGAGGGCGTGCCTACGATCTCGGAGTTCATCAGGTTGCCCAGGCGGATGAAGCAGCCGGCCAGGGCGGTGGGCACGACCACCCGGTCCAGTATCCAGAGCACCGAGCGCTTGGCGGTGCGGGCCGAGAAGATCCACAGGGCGATGATGATGCCGATGGCGCCGCCGTGGCTGGCCAGGCCGCCTTTCCAGACGGCGGGGATCTCCGACAGGTGCTGGGAATAATATTCCCAGTCGTAGAAGAACACATGCCCCAGGCGGGCGCCGACGACGGCGCCGACGACCATATAGATGAAGATCTTGTCCAGCCATTCCTCCGGTTCGTTCTCCGCCCGGAACATGGCGCGGACGATGTACAGGCCCAGGAGAAAGCCCAGGGCGAAGAGCAGGCCGTACCAACGCAGGGTCAGCGGGCCGATCGAAACGATCTCAGGAGAAGCATCCCAGGTAATGTACGCGAGTAGGGTTTCCATAGTTCAGGATTTTCCGGCATCAACAGCCCCAATATTAGGCATTGTTTTCGGTAATCCCGGTTTGGATCGGCTACTTTTTCTGCTTTGGGGTTCCGGAAAGCCGCCTTTCGTCAGATCTCCGCCTTCAGCGGGCCGGCCTTTTTATCGTTGGCATTCGGCCCACTTGGCGCCGGTGTGCGGGGTTGAGAATGCAACACAGCCACGGCATAGCTTTCCTTAGACTTCCGGCTTTCCTTGATGATGTACTTCTGGAAAGCCGGCAGGGCCTCTTCGGGAAGGATCAGGTAACGGCCGCGGCTGGAGGCAGGGATATGATCCTGGAGGAACCCCGGGTTGAGGCCAGACAGCCGACGTGGGGCAATACCGCAGTGGCGGGCAATATCGGTGAGGTCCAGCGCATGTTGTACCCGGAAGACCTGAAAGGGTTGGGCGAGAAGTGTTGAGGCGCCGGGTTTTAAGCCGTGCCGGGCATAGTGGCGGGCGACATAGACCGTGGCGATCAAGGCCGGCAGGTAACGCCGGGTCTGACGGGGCAGGAGGTGCTGAATGTCCCAGAAATTGTGGCAGCCCGTTTTGTCGACAGCTGCTTTTACCCGGCCCGGCCCGCAGTTGTAGGCGGCCAGCGCCAGAGACCAGTCGCCAAGATCCTCATATAACCAGGATAACATCCGCAAGGCTGCCTCCGTCGCCCGGTAGGGGTCCATTCGTTCGTCAACGTATTCGTCGATGCGCAGGCGATAATGTTCGGCTGTGGCAGGCATGAACTGCCACAGCCCTGCGGCGCCCACCGGTGAGACGGCGGTAGGAAAGAGCCGGGATTCGAGCAATGGGATGTACTTCAGTTCATCCGGCAGGCCGTACTTTTGAAGGTAGTATTCAAAGATGGGGAAATAAAGGGACGAACGGGCCAGCATCTTTTCCGTCTCCCGGCGCCCCTGCCGCAGGTAGTCGGTGACCTGCCTTCTGACTTCGGCATTGTATTCCACCGAAAAAGGCAGCGGCATCTGCAACAGGCGCAACGGGATCTCGTAGGATATCTGCTCGGGCCAGGAGGCCGTCGCCGGGTTTTTGGGTTTTTGGGGGGCGGCATTCGCCGTCAGGAGGGGGGTGAGAAAGATCGTCAGGGCCAGGGCCAAAGCTCTCATGAGTATTCTATTTTGCTGAGGTTTAGTTTAGTAACGGGCCTGAAGCTGCCACCTCTTTTCTCTTTTCCGTTACTGGTTTGTTTTACGAGGGCCGGCCGGTTTTGTTAACCTTTTTAGGGTATTTTTTGGGAAGAGAGGAGAATGGAGAATACGGCTATTGATAATTTTAATGTATAAAGCGCTGTTATTACGGCCATAACAATGTTAAGTCGAAAAACTGATAAGGAAAATAAAAATGTAACAGGAGGAAAAAAAGGAGCGCTATCCGGAGCTGGGACAGCCCTGGATAGCGCAGTAGAGCAACCCGTGTTTTTTCTTTACGGTTTGGCCACATACCCCTGCCCGGGCAGGAAAAGCAATAGTTCCTGGTTGACGAAGATCTCCGGGGTAGGCAGGGCGTTCCACCGCATGATCTCATCGGCGGTGCAGTTAAATTTACGAGCCAGGCTGTAGAGGTCTTCTCCCGGTTTTACCACATAGGCAGACCTGCGGAAGTTGGGATAGAGCAATGCCGGGTCGATGTGTTCTGCACCTTTGAGCGCCAGCAGGTGTTCGCGGAGCTTGGCCATAGCGCGGGAAGGCAGCAGGAGGAAATTACCCCGCTGGCTTTTAGGAATGACGCTTTTTTTGTAGCTCGGGTTGAAGTCGCGGATCGTCCGTTCATCCACGCCGGTCACATAAGCGATCTCACCAAACGTCATGCCATTGTAGATCTTAAGGGCGCGGCCCTGTTCGGCGCTGTTCATCGGGAACCGGGGCTGCAAGCCGTGGTGGTTGTAGAAGTTGGCCACATAGGCGGCGGCAATAAAGCGCGGTACGTAGTTCTGCGTTTCCTGCGGCAGGAATGCGCGCAATTCCCAGAAATCATAGCATCCGGCGGCGCGGATGGCGCTTCTGACGCGGCCCGGGCCACAGTTGTAGGCGGCCAGTACCAGGCTCCAGTCGTTGAACTGTTTGTGCAGGTTGGAAAGCATCTTGACGGCAGCTTCGGTAGAACGATAGGGGTCGAAGCGTTCATCGACATATTCGTTCATGCGCAGGCGGTATTCGCGGGCAGTGGCTGGAATAAACTGCCACAAGCCGGCGGCGCCGGCGCCGGAGCGGGCTACCGGTTCGAGGGAAGTCTCTACGATGGGAAGGTACTTAAGCTCCTTCGGCAGGCCGTAGAGGCTGAGGTAGTGTTCAAAGATCGGGAAATAAAAGGAGGTGCGGCCCAGCATGCTTTCCGTGTCGCGCATACCGTTGGTGACGTAATCCTTGATTATATCTCGTATCTGATTGTCGTACCTGGCTTCGAAAGGAATGTTGAGTTGCGCCAGTCGATCTTTGATGTCCCCATTCATTTCAGCAGGCCAGTGGAATTCCACAGTGGCGCTGGCGTCGAGGGGAAACGCCGCTTTTTTACTTGTTGCAAACAGGCAGCTGGCTGCCAGCATGGCAACAATTGTCCATGGGATTTTCATCGCATAATTAGTTTTGCATTTCACTAAATTGCGCGGGGCTCAAAGCCTTACGCTTAGAGTAATGCAGTTCTACTAGGGCTATTTGATTCTCTCTTTTTTTCTCTCTAGCTGACAATGAGCCAGTTAGGTCTCGTACATGTTTTTGACTTCGGGGCAAAGCTATACCCTTTTGCCAAAAAAGTCAATGATTTTCAACCGTACTACCCATTTATACGATTCTCATGAAACATTGTTACCTTTTGGGGGCTATAAAAAATTCTGGATGCTAAAAAAGAAGTAAACCGAATGATAATGGCCGGCCTAATTGAGAAATTTTATTGTTTCCGGCCGGAAGGCTAGCCGAATATTTATCGGTTTTCCATTTTAGACGCCGCGGGCCCCGGGGCGGCGTTAAAGTTTTGTTAAGATTTTGTTAAAATCTTTATTGAACGGTATAACATTTTCTCTGTTCCAGCTGTTGATGGTAAAAAAATTAAGCCTGAAGTTTAGATTATGGAGGTTAAAATACTTGCATTCGGTATCGCAAAAGACATTCTGGGAGGGGCCTCGCTTTCCGTGGAATTGCCTGCACAGCCTACTGTTGGCCAGCTGAAGGCTTATTTGTGCGGGGCTTATCCCGATTTTGAGAAACTGGCGTCCTTCGCCATTGCCCTCAATACCGAATATGCGGAAGACCAGCAGGCCATACAACCCGGAGATGAGGTGGTGATCATTCCTCCGGTGAGCGGAGGGTGACCCGGTTAAATCATACATTTATTGTGTAACTTTAAGCGGGTTATTAATGCTTCCTATGCTTAATTTCAGTCCCATGAACTGAAAACAGCGAGCATTACTATGAGAACATACTTTACTTCTGCACTGCTATTCTCTTTCACCGCCGTATTATGGTGTCAGCCTTCCGGCTTGCCGGAGGCCGAACAGCACCAGAACCGGGCGGCCTTCCTGTTGCTGAACGGCGACTTTGAGGGCGCCATTCTGCAGTTGGAAGCTGCCGCCGGCATCTACAAAGCGGCGGAGGAATGGGAATATTATTTCTCCTGCCTCAACCAGTCGACAAACGCCTATCTCAACATCGGGAAACTGGACGAGGCCAAGCGCAACGCCAAAAAGGCGCTCTGGGAGAGCATCCAGCGGCTGGGGCGCGATAATGACGAGGCGGCCAAAGCTGCTCACCGGCTGGCGGAAGTATACAGCCGGGCGGGGCGCCACGCCAAAGCCTTAGAGGTGCACAAAATGGGCCTGATGATCCGGAAGAGTATATACGGAGAACGCCATACGCGCCTTGCCGATTCCTACGACTGGCTTGCCGGCGCCCGGGCCGCCGCCGCGGATTATGAACAGGCCGCCGATTATTACGAACGCGCGATGAGCCTGCGCAAAGACCTGCTGGGGCCTCAGCATCCGGACATTGCCGTTTCCTATGCCAACCTGGCCAAGCTGGAGGTGGCTCGCGAAAATTACCCCAAGGCTCTTACGCACTTTCAAACGGCTTACAGCATCAGCATGAACCGGCTGGGGGATAAACATCCCGACGTGGCGGCCACCCTTGCCTCCATGGCGCGCCTCAACCGCCGGCTCGGCGAGGAAGGCCTCGCCGCTGAGCAATACCGGCAAGCGGCAATTCTCTATCGGCAGAGCCCGAATGTAAAAGGGGAACTGGCGGCGGAGGCTTTTTACGAACTGGCCAATCAGTATTTTGAAGAAGGGCGGCTCAGCGCTGCCCGGCCTTTTGCCAAAGCAGCCGTGCAGGCCTTCCCGCCGGGTATTGCTGCTAGCCCGGAAGACTTGTCCCGCTATCACCACCTCCTCGGCGCCATTCATATGGAAATGGGCGAGTACGAGGCGGCTGCCGGCAGTTTCCAGCAGGCGCTGGATGGAAAACAAGCCGCTCTCTCCGCTAGCTGCTACGAACAGTGGAGCGAGGCCCTGCGCCTGTCCGGAGATTATCCCGCTGCGCTCGAAGCGGCGACAGGATTTTTGGAGTGGGCCGAGGAAGAAGGAATACCTTACTCCGCCCTCAAGGCATCGGCTCAGCTGGGCCGGCTGCTCATTGAAACCGGACAGGTAGAAGCGGGTGTCCGGCAACTGGGCAAGGCCCTCAGTGCAAAGGACATTCCTTTCTGGCTGTTTCAGGAGGCCGCTTATAGCCTGGGGGATGCCTACCGGATAGAGGGAGCGTACGAGCAGGCCATCCAACAATTCAAAACACTGGCGGAAGAATGGGAGAAAAGCCGGCAACCCGGAGCGCCGTTCTTTCGCTTCCGGGCGTTGCTGGCCATGGGCGCCGCCCACAGCGAACTGGCAGGGCAAGACCGAAATACCCTCTACAACCTGGAAGCGGCTCTGGATGCCTTCCGGGCCTGTGACAAATTATTTGCGGAGCTTATCCTTCAACCTCTGCCGGCGGAGCAACTCGCTTTTCTGGTGGAAGGGCAGTCCCATCTGTACGGAAATGCCATTGGCGCCTGTTACAGCCTGTATCAGCAGAATCAGGGAGGGCAATTCCTGAAAGAAGCCTTTTATTTTTCCGAGCGCAGTAAGCAACTGGAACTGAGCCTGCCTTTGCTCTTGTTGCCTCCTGCCAGCTTCTCCCGCGCCCCCCGGCCCCTGCTCGAACAGGAAGCAACTTACAAAAGAGAAGTCCAGTTTCTGTTCCGTAAGCTGAAGAACAACCGGTTTCAGGCGGAAATTGCCGACTCCATCCAAAGTGAGATCGAAAAGAAGGAAGAGGCTTACCGGTCTGTATTGGCGGAACTGGAGCAGGCGGCTCCGGAATATTACCGCCTCAAATTCGGAGGCGCCGTAGCCAGCCCGTCGGCCACCGATGGCCCGACAGAGAAAGGAGAGGCGGTTTTGTATTCCTATTATATCGATGGAGAAAACCTCTACATATTCCATCTTTCCGGCGCCGGCCTCCAGTTGTTTCGCCGGCCGCTGGATGAGGAACTGCGCACCGGCATTCGGAATTTCATCCAGGTGATTCAAAATGTGCCGGAGGCTGGCGCGCCCGAAGTCCGGAAAACCATTTATAAACATACTACTACTCTGGCAGTTGAATTGTACCAGAAACTGTTTCCCGGTAGCTTCGGGCCGGCGGGTGGGCAGGTGTTCCTCTCGCCGCACGGCATATTGCAATGGCTTCCCTTTGAAGCCCTGCTGCCGGAAGCGGCCTCCGGGAAAGACTTTGCTACCCTTCCCTACCTGGGGGTTGCCTATACCCTGTCTTACCATCACTCGGCCACTACCTTGATGGATGCGCTTCGGAAAACCCCTGCCCTCGACTATGCCTCTCCTTTTGAGGCCTTTGCATTTGAGCAGAAAAATAAACAGGTGGCCATGAACGGCGGCTATGGCCTGAACGGGAGCGGGGCCGGGCCGTTCCGCCCCTTCGCAGAATTTGCGCGGAGCTGGGCAGGGGAAAACAACGGGAACGTATGGGAGGGCGCCATGGCCAATGAAGATATTTTCCGGAAGATCCCTTCCGCCAGGGTATTGCTCCTTGCGCTGCACGCAAATGTCGGCCCTCTGTCCGGCGAAACCTTCATCACCTTTGCCGGCAATACCGACAGCCTCTCCGTCAGCCGGCTGTACTTAAAAGAGGCCTACGGGCTAAACAAGCCGGCCGAGCTGGCCATCCTGGCTTCCATCCTGGCCCGGGCCCCTGAAAGCGCCGGCTGGGAGCAGTTGGCGGAGGCCCTGCGGTATAGTGGCAGCCGATCCTTGTTGCTCCACCGCTGGCGGCCGGCAGGCGCGCCCTCTTCCGAACTGCTGGGCCTTTTTATGAACAGCTGGCAGCTTAACGGCAATGTGCCCGAAAGCATACAAAAAGCCCGGCGCGATTACCTGGCCCGGCAGGCAGATATGCCCGAAAATGCTCACCCCCACTTCTGGGCCGGTTATGCAGCCTACGGGGCGCCGGGAGAAGGCCGGCCGGCAACTGGTATCCCCCGCTTTCTGATCATTGCCGCTGTGGCCGGCCTGATCCTCATCGGATGGTTGGTGCGGCTGAATTGACGCGGTTTCTGAAAGTGCCGGAACAAAAACAATGAGTTCCCAAACGCCAGGCAGGCCCCTGCCCTTCATTCCATCATTCCTTCATTCCTTCCCCGTCTTCGCTGTGCTCAGCCGGGTAAAATTCCACCATTCCATCATTTTTACCCGCCCGTAGCCTCGGCGAAGGCGGGCCTTCATTCCTTATTACATCAGTCATACTCATGCAGGCCCAGGTCTTCGATCAGGTTGATCAGCTTCTGCCCGTATTGTTTATCAGTGGCGTAACCGGCGCGCGTCAGGCCGTACGCCCATCCGCGATAATCCTTACGGGAGAGTTGAAACAAACTGCTGTAACGGCCCGAATTTTTTAGCAGCAGGCTGTGGGCGCGGTAGCTTTCCCAACTGCTTTTAAAGATCCGGAAAAAATCCTTGTGGCTGTCATCGGTATAATTACTGCAGTGCCCTTTTTTACAGCTGCGGGAAAAACACTTGATGCCGAAGTGATTCTTATTCCGGGTTGCCAATTTGCTTTCACCCACATTGCTTTCCAGAAGGCCCTGGGCCAGGGTGATGCTGGCCGGTATGCCATATTTTTCCATCTCCGACCGGGCCACTTTGGCAAAGCGTTTTACATACTGGAGCTGCTTGCGGCGCTTTTCTGCCCTCAGGGCGGCGTCTTCACTACCGGGCAGCCCTTTCTGGCTGTTGCTCAGGTTGGAGTAGGAGTTGGCCAGGTTGCTGACATTTACCGGCTGGTTGTCATAGTTGGTGGGAAGGGCCGGGGTTGCCGGCCGGCTTTCCTCCTCCTCCGGTACAGTTTCCGGCGGTGGCAGCCGCAGGCTGGCCGGCCGGGCGCTGGCCGTAACCGGCGCCTGCGCAATCTCTCCCAATTGAAGGGCGGCCGCCGGTATGTTGCTCAGCTGAAGGTCGATGGCCAGGTCCTTTTCATGAACCAGGTAAACGGCAATGCCAAGTAAGACGAACCGAAGCCAGTATTTCTGAACATTCTGGTTGAACTGCCGGCCGGCCCGGAAGGCCCTGGCTTTAACATTTTGTATCGGTGTAAGGCCCATAATGTAATTTTTTGGATCGGGAAGTAGGGTTATGAAGCCAAATATAAAACTTTTTGTTTTTAAATAAAAA
>JAGFJE010000488.1 GCA_024103175.1 Phaeodactylibacter sp. | reverse complement strand
GATGTGCTCGGCCGCCTGAAAAATTTCAAGAAGCGCCGCAAGGTGGCCTACTGCATTCACTACCTGGCCCAGCGCATCAACAAGCTGCGCCGGCAGGCCATTGATAACCTGATTCGGAAACGCATCCTTACCCGCAGGGAAGAGAAGATCCTTTGGGTGTTCAAAGTCAACCGCTACCCCAGCGTAGACACCGAACCGGAAGACACCCTGCGGGCGCGCCTGCGCCAGGTGATCTTCGACAACGCCGAGCCTACTCCTAAAGAGCGCATGCTATTGGCCATCGTTCTGGCCGGCAAACTGGAAAAGGCCCTCCTTCCGGAAAAACAGGAGCGCAAGGCCGCCCGGCAAAAGATCAACGCTCTCACCGAGGATACCGAAATGCGCAAGTACATCAGCCAGGCGGTGCTGGAAATGCAGGCGGCGGTGATGGTGGCGGTGGTGGGTTGAGATTATAAATCTGATGATACAGGCGCTGCGTAAACCAAACGATTTTCCTACCTTTGGCTACAAGAAATACCCGCAAAATGAATATCGAAGAATTCCGTGAATACTGCCTTTCCAAAAAGGGGGTAGAGGAAACTTTCCCCTTTGATGAGGAAACGCTGGTCTATAAAGTGATGGGTAAAATTTTTGCCATCACCGGGCTGGACAGCGCCGAATTCACCGTCAACCTGAAGTGCGATCCGGATCGCGCCATCGAGTTGCGGGAAGAATACCCCGAGATCCGCCCCGGCTGGCACATGAACAAAAAACACTGGAATACGGTGGAATTCGAAAGCGGGCTGTCTGATGATTTCCTCTGCGGCCTGATCGACCATTCCTATGAGCTGGTTGTCAGCGGCCTGCCCAAAAAACTACAGGCGGAACTCAACAAACGCTGAGGCTGTTATTTGCCAAAAAGAAGCGGAAGGAAGCGAAACAAGCAATGGCGGAGAGCAATAACCATATCGACTTTCTCCTCATCGGGCAGGGCCTGGCGGGGACCCTGCTGGCTTACTTCCTGGCTCAGGCCGGAAAGCGCGTGCATGTGGTAGATCAATACAATAAACGTGCGGCCACACAGGTAGCGGCTGGTATCATCAATCCCATTACCGGCAGGCGGTATGTGAAGTCATGGCGGGTGGATGAACTCATTCCCTTCGCCCGCGAAACATACCATGCGCTGGAATCGAAGCTCGATATTGCCATATACCACGAGCGAAACATCCTCCGCACCCTGTTCAACAGCCGGGAAGAGAACGACTGGATGGCCAGGACAGGGGAGGAGGGGTATGAGCATTATATGCTTGACAGGGCCGGCCTGAAAGCGTACGCCGAAAAAACAGTTCCTGCCTACAGCTACGGAGAGGTGCGGCACAGCGCACAGGTAGACGTGGGCAAACTGGCCGATGCCTACCGCGCTCACCTGCGGGAACAAAATGCCATTACCGAAGAACGGTTCGATTTTGAAAAGCTGGAAATTCAGGAGGAGGGCCTACGCTACGGAGAACTCGAAGCCCGAACCGCCGTTTTCTGCGAAGGGTACCGGGCAAAAGACAACCCTTTCTTCAATTACCTGCCGTTCGGCGGCGCCAAGGGCGAGGTGCTGATCGTCCGCATTCCGGAAGCCGGCTTTGAGAAGATCCTCAAGCACCGCGTTTTCATCGTACCCCTGCAGGATAGCCTGTACTGGATAGGCTCCACCTATAACTGGAAGTATGAGGACGACAGCCCCACTACCGAAGGCCGCGACTATCTGGAAGCCCGCCTGAGGGACGTCCTGGAAGCCCCCTTTGAGATCGTGGAACACCGCGCCGCCATCCGCCCGGCCGTAAAGGACCGCCGCCCCTTCCTGGGGCGGCACCCGGAACTGCCCCAGCTGGCCATTTTCAACGGGCTCGGTACCAAAGGCGCCTCCCTCGGCCCTTTCTGGGCCCGGCGCATGGCTGATTTCCTCACAGAAAATGTTAAATTAGAGGAGGCGGTGGATATCGGGCGGTTTGAGCGGTAGGAGAGAATTGTCATACCGCCCATCCTTCTGGATAACAGGATATAATAAAAAAACACCTCCAAATATGTAATTCCTCCTTTCCCCGCATCGTATTATTGTGGGAAACGCTGAGCCTTTTCCGTAAAAGTGATTATAAAAGCTAACCAACTAACCATGATGAACCGCATACTTCCGATCTTGCTGCCGCTCCTTCTGAGCTGCTCCACGACACTGCTGGGCTTTCAAAATACACGACAAAACAAAACCATGACGAAGCAGGACCCCTACCAGGCCGAATGGAAAACCATCGATTCCCTGGAAAATGAAGGGCTGCCGCGCTCAGCCCTGGAAAAAGTGAATGCGCTGTATGAGCGGGCCCGGAAGGACGGTCAACCCGCCCAGGTCGTCAAGGCGGTTATGTACCGCAATAAATATCAGAGCCAACTGGAAGAAAAGGGCCTGGCGCAGGCCATACAGCGCATGGTGGAGGAAGCCGAAACCGCCGGCTTTCCCGTGCAGCCCGTTCTCTATTCCCTGGCCGGCGAGTTGTACCAGCGGTACGCCGACCAGAATTACTGGCGCCTTGCCGATCGTACCGGCATTGCCGGGTCCCTCCCGGAAGACCTGGAAACCTGGAGCCTGGACCAACTGCTTCGGGAAGCCTCCCGCTATTACCTGCTGTCCGTGGAAAATGAAAAAACGGCTGAGATCCCGATTACGGATTTTGATGCGATCACCTATTCTTCCAAGGGGCCGGACAATACGGATGAGCTTCGGCCTACCCTGTATGACTTTCTCGTGTACCGCGCTCTTGAGCACTTCTCTAACGAACGCTCCTACCTGACTCAGCCGGCCTATCGTTTTCAGATCGATCAGGAGGAGGCGTTCGCGCCGGCAGAGGAATTTGTAAAAGTGAAGTGGAGTACGAAGGATACGCTTTCCTACAAGTACCGGGCGGTGGAATTGTACCAGGATCTGATCGGCCGCCACCTGAAAGATAATATGGAAGCGGCCCTGCTCGAAGCCGATCTTTCCCGCCTGAACTTCGTTCGCCAGAATTCCATCCTCAGCCAGAAGGACGCCCTTTACCTGAAGGCCCTGGAGCGCCTGGAGAAACGCTATTCCGACAAACCCCTGCTTGCCGAAGTGTGGCATGCCATGGCCAGCCTGTATGCCGAACAGGGCAATACCTATGTGCCGGGGGAGGCCGAAGAACATAAGTGGAAACTCAAAGCGGCGCTGGAAATTTGTGACAAAGCCCTCGATCGCTATCCCGAAACCTACGGGGCGCGCCGGTGCGGAGAACTACGCAGCCAGCTTCTGCGCAGGACCCTGGAGGTGAAGATGGAAGAAGTGAACCTGCCCGGAAAACCTGTGCTTGCTTCGGTTTCCTACCGCAATGCTACAGAAGGGTTCTTCCGGGTTGTCAAAGTGGAGGAAAAAGAACAGTTCTCGCTGGAAAACAACCGTCCGGAAGAACTGTTCCGCCAACTGGCCGCCCGCCGGCCTTTTAAGGCATGGAGTGTAAAGCTTCCCGATGACGGCGACCTGCAGGAGCACACCACTGAAGTGGCTGTTGAAGGCCTTCCGCTCGGATTCTACGCCGTACTGATCGCCGATAATGCCGAATTTGCTTTTTCAGAACAGGCTGTCGGCTATCTGTTCATCACCGCCTCCGAGTTGGGCTACTTCAACCGGCGCAGCCCGGAAGGCGGCATTGAATTCCTCACCCTGCACCGCGAAACGGGCATGCCGCTGGAAGGCGTACTGGCAGAATTCTTTACCAACCACTACAACCAGGAAAAACGACGGCAGGAAAAAGTGAAGATCGGCCAGGCCCGTAGTGATGAAGATGGCTTCATTTTGCCGGAAGTATCGGAAAACACCTACTTCCAGGTGCGGTTCTCCAAAGGGGAGGACGCGCTATTCTTCCAGGATGGCTATTCCACCTACCGAAGTTCGCAGCGGCCCTCCAAAAACCTGGCCACTCACTTTTTCCTGGACCGCGCCATTTACCGCCCGGGCCAGACGATCTACTTCAAGGCCATTGTGCTGGATAAGGATGAGCAGAATATCCCTTCCATTCTCCCCAAACACCAATTTACCGTCACCTTCTTCGATGTCAACGGCCAGGAGGTTGCCAAACAGGAACTCACGACCAATGAATACGGCACGGCCAACGGCGCTTTCACTGCGCCTCAGGGCGGACTGCTGGGCCAGATGCGCCTGTTCTCCGACGCCGGCAACAGCTTCCAGTATTTTTCGGTCGAAGAATACAAGCGCCCGAAGTTTGAAGTCGTCATGGAGCCCGTCGAAGGAAGCCCGGCACTGGGCGATTCGGTAACCTTCAGCGGTAAAGCGGCAGCCTATGCCGGCAGCAGCATCGATGGGGCAGAGGTGCAGTACCGGGTCGTGCGCGAGGTGCGTTACCCGTGGTTCCCCTGGTGGCGGTACGGCGGGCGCGGCTTTCCGCGCTACGGGGAAAGCCAGGAGATCGCCAACGGGGTGATCACTACCGCCGCCGACGGAACCTTTGAATTCAGTTTCCTGGCCCAGCCCGACCCCACCGTCGATAAGGAAGATAAACCGGAATTCGTCTTTACCGCCCACGTAGATGTGGTGGATATAACGGGCGAAACCCACTCCGCCGGCAAGAGCCTGAGCCTGGCCTACCTGGGCCTCAAGGCCGACGTTACCATTCCGGAAAATATCGGACGGGAAAAAGGGCTGATCCCGGTAGGGATTATTACCCAAAACCTGGATGGCGAACCCCTTCCCGCGGAGGGCGTCCTCACCGTCAACCGCCTGGAAGCTCCCCAACAGGTTTTCGTGGGCCGCTATTGGGGAAAACCGGACCGGCGCATCATCGATGAAAAGGCATTTCGCCGGGATTTCCCCCATTTCGCCTATGAGAATGAGGATGAACCCGCCAACTGGCCCCTGAAGGAAGAAGTGCTGAACCAGCCCTTCAATACCGGTAAGGAGGATACGGTTTTCGTCAACATGTCCGGCTGGCCGGTGGGGCATTACGTGCTGAACCTGAAAACAGAAGACGATAAGGGCAATGCCATCGAAGTAAAGAAATTCTTCCTGGTTTATGACGCCGGGGAGAAGGCCTTCCCTAGTGGCGTGATCGCCTGGAAAAAGCAGCCGAAGAGCGGCGGCTACCAACCGGGAGAGGAGGCGTCCATATTGCTCGCCACTTCTGCTGACGGGCTGTACGTCCTCTATGAACTGGAACGCCGCATGGAAGTGGCCGAGCGTTCCTGGCTGAGCGTGAAACCCTGGCAATCCGTCACGCATAATATAACGGAAGCGGATAAGGGCAATATTTACGCCCAGTTCAGCTTTGTCAAATACAACCGCCCGTTCATCTGGACGGAGTCCATCGGCGTCCCCTGGAAGGATAAGGAACTGAAGATCGAATACAACACCTTCCGGAACAAGCTGCACCCCGGTGAAGACGAAGCCTGGCAGATCAAGGTCAGCGGCCCGGGCAGCGAAAAGGTGGCTGCGGAAATGGCGGCTACCCTCTACGACGCCTCCCTGGACCAGTTCCAGCCCCACTCCTGGAATTTCAGCCCTTTTCCTTACAACTATCAGGCGCGGGGCTGGCAGAGCCGCCATTTTAACAGCACGGGAAGCAATACCTTTTATTATTACCCCTCCTTCCCCGACGTGCCCGGCCGCACTTACCGCCGGCTGAACTGGTTCAACTTCAATTTTTACGGCGGCGGCTATATGGGAGGCGCCGTCCGCTCCCGCGCTCATGCAACCGAGATGGAAGCGCCGATGATGGCCGAACAGGCCATCGGCTTTACCGCTAAATCGGAAGGAGAGGGCATGGCCAAAATGGCCGATTCGGCCGAAGCGATAGCTCCGCCTCCCGCTCCGGAGCCTGGCGTCAGAGAGGAAACAGAAGCCACCTCCGCCCCTCCGGTTCGGCGCAACCTGAAGGAGACCGTGTTTTTCTTCCCCGAACTGCGCACCGACGAGGAGGGCAATGTGATCATCCGCTTCAAAATGAACGAGGCGCTGACGCGGTGGAAGTTCCTGGCCATGGCGCATACCAAAAGCCTGCAGTACGCCGTCAGCGAGAACGAAGTGGTTACCCAGAAAGAACTCATGGTGCTGCCCAATCCGCCGCGCTTCCTCCGGGAGGGCGATGAGATCGAATTTACCGCCAAGGTGAGCAACCTGACGGAAAATAAAATGACGGGCACGGCCGAACTGCTGCTCTTCGATGCCCTTACCATGCAGCCTGTAGACGGACGTTTTGGCAACGTAAAGAATACGGTTTCCTTCGAAGCCGAAGGCGGGCAGTCGGCCCGCCTGGCCTGGACGCTGAAGGTGCCGCAGGGGGACGTCCTGGTGCTTACCCACCGCATCGTCGCCAGGGCCGGCAACTTCTCGGATGGGGAGGAAAGCGCCCTGCCCGTCCTGACCAACCGCACCCTGGTCACCGAAACGATGCCCATGCCGGTCAAAGGCAACCAAACGCGGGAGTTCAATTTCGAAGCAATAGCCAGGGCCGGGAAATCCAATACCTTGCAGCACCACAACTTCTCCCTGGAGTTCACCTCCAACCCGGCATGGTATGCGGTCAAGGCGCTGCCGTACCTGATGGAATTCCCTTACGAATGCAGCGAGCAGGTCTTCGCCCGCTACTACGCCAATTCCCTGGCGGCCTCGGTGGCCAACTCCAACCCGGCTATTGAACAGGTTTTCGAACAATGGAAAAATTCCGATGCGCTGATCAGCGAGCTGGAGAAGAACGAAGAGCTGAAAACCGCCCTGCTGGAGGAAACGCCCTGGGTTCGCCAGGCTCAGAGCGAAGCCGAACAACGCAAGCGCATCGGCCTGCTCTTCGACCTCAACCGCATGGGGTATGAACAGGATAAGGCCCTGGCCCAACTCCTCGAGCGCCAATCGGGCGCCGGCGGCTTCTCCTGGTTCCCGGGAGGGCAGGACAGCTGGTACATCACCCAGTATATCCTGGAAGGAATGGGCCGCCTGCGCGCCCTCGGCGTGAAGGACATTCAACAGGGGTCCCGGGCATGGAATATGGCCGAGCGCGCTACCGCCTATATCGACCGGCAGCTTACTGACCACTACGAGCAATTGCTGTATGAAGTAAAACAGGGGCGGGCAAAGCTGGAGGACGACAACCTGCACAGCATTGTCATTCACTACCTGTATGCCCGGAGCTTGTTCCAGGACATTCCTGTGGAGGGCAAGGCCGCCGAAGCCCAGGATTACTACCTCGGCCAGGTGGACAAATACTGGCTCAATAAAGGCATTTACCAGGAGGGGCTGATGGCAATCGCTGTTCAGCGCCATGGGCAAAAGAGTACGGCTGAGCGGATCACCCGCTCGCTTCGCGAACGCGCCCTTTACAATGACGAACTGGGCATGTACTGGAAGTACAACACCGGGTTTTTCTGGTACGAAATGCCCATCGAAACCCACGCCTTGATGGTGGAAGTATTTTCCGAAGTGGCGCAGGATGCAGAGGCCGTCGAACAACTCAAGATCTGGCTGTTGAAGAACAAGCAAACCAACCACTGGAAGACTACCAAGGCCACCGCCAACGCCGTCTACGCCCTGCTCCGCTTTGGCGACAACTGGCTGGAAAATACGCGCCTGGCGGAAGTGGCCTTCCCCAGCGTGGATGAGGAAAGCTTCCAGCCCGAACTGGTCGAGGCCCGCCGTGCAGCGGAAGCAGGCACCGGCTATTTCAAGGCCAGCTGGGATGGCGCGGAGGTAAGCCCCGATTTCAGCCGCATCAAGGTAACCAACCCCAACAGCAGCATCGCCTGGGGCGCCGCCTACTGGCAATATTTTGAAGAACTGGATAAGGTGGATGTCTTTAAGGATACCCCTCTGAAGCTGGATAAACAATTGTTTAAAGAAGAAATTGGCGGCCGCGGGCCGCAGCTGGCGGCCATCACCGCTGATAGCCCCCTCGAACCGGGCGACAAACTGGTTGTCCGCATCGAACTGCGGGTGGACCGCGATATGGAGTACGTTCACCTCAAGGATATGCGCGCCAGCGGCCTGGAACCCATCAACGTCTTCAGCCAATACAAATGGCAGGGGGGGCTGGGCTACTACGAAAGCACGCGCGACCTGGCCACGCACTTCTTTATCGGCTACCTGCCCAAAGGCACTTATGTCTTTGAGTACCCGCTGAGGGTGGTGCACCGGGGTGACTTCTCCAACGGCCTGGCCAGTATTCAGTGCATGTACGCGCCGGAGTTTACCAGCCACTCGGAAGGGGTGAGGGTGGTGGTTGATTAGTTGATTAGTTGATTGGGGGGGATTGGGTTGATTGGGAGGCGCCTGGCGCCCGCCTGATGGCAAAGGGCCCAGTCACCCAATCAACCCAATCAACCCAATCAACTTAATCAACCCAATCAACCACTTAGTCGAAGAAAGCTTGCACAACCGGAATAATGCCTTTAATATTGGGAAAATCTGATTACTGTGGAACCTAAGAAAATTCTAGACTACGCTGCCAAAACGATAAAAGACAAGATCATGAGCAACAATGAAAGTGAACGCTCCAAGCACGTCGATACCATCATCCGCAACCACGTCATCTGGTCGATGGGCGCGGGGCTGATCCCGGTACTCATTGCCGATATATTTGCCGTAAGCGCCCTGCAACTGGATATGATCCGGCAGATGTGTAAGGTTTACAATGTCGATTTTTCTGAAACACAGGGCAAGGCCATCGTCACCTCCCTGACGAGCTCTACCCTGGCCCGGGTCACTGCCGGCAGCCTGGTGAAGATGTTGCCGGTGGTGGGCTCCATTATCGGCGGGGTAACGGTTTCGATGTTTGCCGGCGCCTCTACCTACGCTTTGGGGCAGGTCTTCAAGCGCCACTTCGAATCCGGCGGCACCATTCTGGATTTTGACCCGGCCCGGCTGAAAAAGATCTACAAGGAACAGTTCGAAAAGGGCAAAAAAGTGGCCGAGCAATTGCGCAAAGATGAAAAGGCGCGCAAGGAAGCCGAAGCAGAAAAGAAAGCGAAGGCTGAGGCCGAGGCAAAAGTGAAAGCGGCGGCGGAAAAGGCTCAGGCGGCCGCAGTAACGAAAGAAAAGGAAAGCAATGTCATCCAGCGCTTAAAGGAATTGGGCGAACTAAGAGATAAGGGCGTCATCTCCGAGGAGGAATTCCAGGAAATGAAGAAAAAGCTGATCAGTGAGTTCTAGGTAATTAGGGAATGAAGGAATGAATGGCCCCTTAATCACTCCTTCATTCCTTCATTCCTTCACTCCTTTCTTACCCCCCCACCTTCCACCTCGCCACCGGCTCCACCTCCTGGCTGGTGAACGTTCCTTTCAGGTATTTGTAATACCCCGTTATGGCGATCATGGCGGCGTTGTCGGTGCAATATTCGAATTTCGGGATATAGGTATTCCAGCCTTTTTCCGCTCCTGTTTTTTCCAGTGCGGACCTGAGTTCTGAGTTGGCGGAAACGCCGCCGGCAATGGCTATTTCTCTTATTCCGGTTTCTTCGGCGGCCAGGCTGATCTTATTGATCAGGATGCTGACGATGCGGCTTTGCACGGAGGCGCAGATGTCGGCCATATAGTTCCGGATAAAATCCGGGTCATCCTGCTTTTGTTTTTGCAGAAAATACAGGATGGCCGTTTTCAATCCGCTGAAGCTGAAGTCCAGCCCGGGGATCTGCGGTTCCGGAAAGTCAAAAACCGGGCGCCCTTTCTGCGCCAGCCGGTCGATGATGGGGCCGGCGGGATAGTCGAGGCCGAGGAGTTTGCCGGTTTTGTCGAAGGCTTCGCCGGCGGCGTCGTCGAGCGTTTGCCCGATCACTTCCATATCGAGGTGGCCCCGGACGAGCACGATCTGGGTGTGCCCGCCGGAGACGGTAAGGCAGAGGAAAGGGAAAGCCGGCCGGGGCGGTTCGGCGAAATGGGCCAGTACATGCGCCTCCATGTGGTTGACCTCGATCAGGGGAATGCCCAGGCTCAGGGCATAGGCTTTGGCAAAAGAAACCCCTACGATGAGGGAACCGATGAGCCCCGGGCCGCGGGTGAAGGCAATGGCATCGACCTGCCGTTTGTCAATGCCTGCCTTTTTTATCGCCAGGTCGACCACCGGAATGATATTTTTTTGATGGGCCCTCGATGCAACTTCCGGCACTACCCCCCCGTATAAACGATGAGCTTCCTGGTTGGCGACGCAGTTGCTCAGCACCTCGCCGTCCCGTATTATGGCTGCCGACGTGTCGTCGCAGGAAGATTCAATGCCCAGAATGACCGTATTCATAAATTTATTATTTCCTAATCTATAAAAGCTATCGAAACTCATCCTACCCTGAGAGTACAAAACGCGGCAGGGGAGAGTTCGGTAACCGGCCGGATAAAATACTATCTGGCCATTAAAAAAGTTGCGCTATGGCTGGTCTAAGTATTCGTTCCAAACCGAAAGCAAGGCCCGAGAAGGCCGAAACGCCCAGTCCGGCGGCCGTTAAAAGCAGCGATGCCAACTGCCTGGTGTCTCCGGGGGCCCGATTTGAAGGCGATTTTTCATCATCGGAGAACATCCGCATCGACGGAGCCGTCGTCGGGCAGATCAGGTGCGAACGAAAACTGGTGATCGGTGAAGAGGGCAGGGTAGAAGGCAAAGTCATATCGGCCGAGGCGGTGGTAATGGGCCGCATTAAGGGAAATGTGGAGGTCAGCGGGACGCTTCAGCTGATGGGGACGGCCCATATCGAAGGGGACATTCAGGCCAAATTCCTGGTGGTGGAAGAAGGAGCGGCGTACAACGGCAAGTGCCAGGTAAGCGGAAAATAAGGCGGCCCGTCCTGCGGGGCGCCGTTGAAAGGGGAAAAAGGTAGGCGGCAGACGGTGTTTTTGAGGACGGTTTGTTTTCTCGTCTCAGGTAATTGTGTTAAAATTGCTTCTGCTCAAGAAGTAATTTTTACCTAAAAATCTTTATTATTGCGTCAAAACAAACCGAAAAATGAGAATATTGATCAACGTAGTTCTGGCCGTCATTGTCCTGGGTTTGATCTGGGTCCTCATCAGCAGTATCCGCGAACCCATTGCCTTCAAGGCGGAGAAGGAAAAGCGTGAGCGTGCCGTGATCGACAAGCTGATGAAGATCAGGGCCGCACAGGAGGCTTTCCGCAACATTAAGGGTGGGTTCGCCCCTTCCTTCGACTCCCTGTCCTACGTACTCAAGACGGACAGCTTCAGCATCGTGAGCGTTATCGGCGACCCGGATGACCCCGACTTCACTGGTGAGATCATCTATGATACCACCTACATGCCGGCCATTGACTCCATCCGGTCAATGGGCATCAACCTCGATTCTTTGCGCTACGTGCCTTACGGGCGCGGCGCCGAGTTTGAGATCCAGGCAGATACCATTACCTATCAGAGCACCAACGTGCCGGTAGTGGAGGTAGGCATACGCAGAAAGGCCTTCATGGGCCCCTATGCCGATCCTCGTTTTGCACGATACGACAACAGCTATGATCCCAATAGCGTTCTCAAGTTCGGTAATATGAATGCACCAAACCTATCAGGAAATTGGGAAAGATAATCAGGGATCTCGTCGAAGATACCTTTGTTAAAAAGAATACCAATATTTACGAACTGTCCATCCTGATGGGGGTGGACAGTTTGGATTTTATGGTCCTGGACAGCCGCCAGCACATCCAGGCCCTTCGCTCTTATGCCGTGGGCCCACAACTCATGGCGCAACCGGAGATCCTGAAATCCCTGGTGGAAGGAGACGGCCTGCTGAACCTCTCTTACCGCACAGTCAAAGCAGGGTGGGCCGGCAGTAAAAACACACTCGTGCCCCAACGCCTGTATAATGAGCAAAAAAAAACGGCCTACCTGGAACAAGCCACCGCAATCGCCCCGGGGGAGGCCGTGCTCTCCGATACCCTTCAGGACTTTGGCTTCCAAAATATTTACCTGATACCTCAGGCGGCAGAGCGCTTCTTCCGCCAGGCATTCCCCGGCTGCCGTATTTTTCATGTCGGCTCAGCCCTTCTGGAAGGAATCCGCAAACTGGCCTCCCTTAAGGAAGGGCCCCAGGCCTATGCCCACATCAGAGGCGGGCTGGTTTTCGTTTTAGCTTTTGAGGATAAGAACCTTCTGTTTTTTAATGCCTTCCCCTTTCAGAATGCCAAAGATGCCATCTATTATCTGCTTTTGGCCTACCAACAGTTCGGCTTCAAACCCGGCCGGGACCCGGCCTACCTGTCCGGGCAATTACTCGAGGACTCGGAGATCTACCGGGAAGCCTTCCGCTACATCAAGAACCTTCATTTCGTAGACCCGCCGGCTTTCTTTCACATCGGGCCCAAATTGAGCGCGGCGCCCCGCCATTTCTCCTTCGATCTGCTGGGGCTGAGCTTGTGTGGCTGAGGAAGATCAATAAGAGAAAAAAAAATGCGCATAATCGGAGGAAAATTCAAAGGCAGGCGCTTCAATCCGCCGGCGAAGAACTGGCCGACCCGGCCAACAACCGACTTCGCCAAGGAAGGGCTGTTCAATATCCTGCTCAACCACTGGGATTTCGAAAGCATGAAGGTGCTCGACCTGTTCGGTGGGACGGGCAGCCACAGCTACGAATTTATCTCCCGGGGGTGTTGTGATGTAACTTATGTAGACAAATTTCCGGGATGCCTGGCATTTGTGAAGAAGACGGCAAAAGAACTGGATATTGAGAAGTGTATCCGCATCGTCAGGGCAGACGTATTCAAATTCATCGCCCAGGCTGCCGAAACCTATGATTACATCTTTGCCGGGCCGCCTTATGCCCTGCCCACAATAGATACCATCCCCGGCCTTATTTTCGAGCGCCGGCTGCTCCGTCCGGGGGGATGGCTGGCCCTGGAACACAACCCTAACCATTCTTTCCGGGAGCATCCGAACTTTTTTCAGGAACGCAACTATGGAAAAACCATATTCAGTTTTTTTGAAGAACCGGCCGGTGGGGAACAGTAAAGCGGTTTTTTTGGTTGGTCTATTTTAAAAAACCAGAGATATGAGGTTTTGGTTTGCTGTTGTATTGCTTGCATTACCGTTTTGTGCCATTTGCCAAAAGGATTTCTCCGGAGCCTGGAAAGGGACCCTCACCCAGGAACCGGGCGGTTTCGCTCCGGTTTATGAATTCGAGATCTACCTCCGACAGAAAGGCAATACGGTCACCGGGCGCTCTTATGTGGCCATTGGCTCCATCTATGCCGTTATGAACCTGAAAGGCGTACTGGAAGGCAATACCGTCCACCTGACGGAAACCAGCATCGTGGAAAACTGGAAACGGGACGATATGGAGTGGTGCTACAAAAAAGCCGACCTCATCTTGTACATCCAGGGGAAGGACTTAAAGCTGGAAGGCCCCTGGACGGGCAATACCGGCCAGAGCGAGTGCATTCCCGGCAAAATTTACCTCAAAAAGGAGGCGCCCCGCGCCTGACCTTTTTACTTACCGTCAAAAAGTAATAAATTTGCCGCCTTAAATTGTGCCGCCAGTACTCAGCCGGCATCAACACAGCGCTTAAGCATGAACATCATTGAATCAATACAGAATGGGGTGATCAAGGGCATAAAGGCCCTTTACGGGGCGGACATTGTCGCTGATCAGGTGACGATGAACAGCACCCGCAAGGAATTTGAAGGCGATTATACCGTCGTGGCTTTTCCCTTCACCCGCATCGCCAGGAAAAAACCGGGCCAGATCGCGGAAGAACTGGGTGAATACCTCGTTCGGGAAGTGGAGGCGATAGAAAGCTACAACGTCATCAAGGGGTTCCTCAACCTGTCCCTGAGCGATGCCTTCTGGCGGGCGTTCCTGGGTGAAATGTACCAGGATGAAGCCTACGGGAAGCACGCCCCCAACGGACAGAAGGTAATGGTTGAATTTTCTTCTCCCAATACCAACAAGCCCCTTCATCTCGGCCACATCCGGAATATACTGCTCGGTTGGTCCACCTCCCGGATAATGGAGGCTGCCGGCTACGAGGTGTTTCGCGTGCAGGTCGTCAACGACCGGGGCATCGCCATCTGTAAGAGCATGCTGGCCTGGCAGAAGTACGGCCAGGGCGCTACTCCGGAATCGGCAGGGGAGAAGGGCGACCACTTCGTAGGGGACTACTATGTGCTCTTCGAAAAAAAGTTGCAGGAGGAATACAAAGCCTGGCAGCAAACCGGCCCGGCCCGGGAGATCTTTGAGCAACAATCGGAAAACGGCCAAAGCGAAGAGGCTTTTTTCAAAGCTTTTAAGAACACTTATTTCAACGAATACAGCCGCCTGGGCGCCGAAGCCAAGGAGATGCTCCTGCAGTGGGAAGCCGGCAAGGAGGAGACCATCAGCCTCTGGAAGCAGATGAACGCCTGGGTGTACCAGGGTTTCGATGAAACATACCGCCGGCTGGGGGTCGAATTCGATAAGCTCTACTTCGAATCCGATACCTACCTCCTGGGAAAGGACGCCATTCAGAAAGGCCTGGATAATGGCATTTTCTACAAAAAAGAGGACGGCTCCGTATGGATCGGCCTCACAGACGCCGGCCTGGACCACAAGCTGGTCCTCCGCAGCGACGGCACTTCGGTCTATATCACCCAGGATATCGGAACAGCCCAGAAGCGCTACCAGGATTTCGGGGTGGATAAAATGGTATACGTCGTAGCCGATGAACAGAATTACCACTTCCAGGCCTTATTCGAAATACTGAAACGGCTGGGAGAGCCCTACGCCGACGGCCTGTACCACCTGTCTTACGGTATGGTCAACCTGCCCACCGGGAAGATGAAATCCCGGGAAGGCACGGTGGTGGATGCCGACGACCTCATTGCCGAGGTAGTGGAAGAAGCACGCGCCAATACCGTGGAGCGGGACACCATAAGCGGCTTGACTAAAGAGCAACAGGAGGAAGTGATCCGGCAGATCGCTATGGCGGCCCTGAAGTTCTTCATCATCAAGGTGCAGCCCCGGAAGCGGATGGTCTTCGACCCCAAAGAGTCGGTGGACCTGCAGGGGCAGACCGGGCCCTATGTGCAGAACGCCTATGTGCGGGTGCAATCGGTCCTCCGCAAAGGAGGAGAACAGGACCTCAGCCCGGCTGCCGGCTACCGGAAACTCGAGCCCCAGGAAAAGGAAATGCTGAATATGATCTATTCCTTTCCCGGCCTGATACAACTGGCGGCGCAAGAGTACGACCCTTCCGGCATCGCCAATTTCTGCTACGACCTGGCCAAGGCCTATCACCGGTTCTACCACGACCATTCCATACTCAACGCGCCAACGGCCGAGGCCCGGGCCTTCCGCCTGCAGCTGAGCCGTGCCGTGGCCAATGTGCTGCATCAGGGGATGAACCTCCTGGGGATTGAAATGCCGGAACGCATGTAACGCAAATGGGGGAGCTCCGTTTAATCACTCAATCACTCAACCACTCAACCACCCATTCATGAATGACCTCAGCAAAAAAGAAGACAACAAGGAAAAAGAATCGCTCAATTTCATTGAGCAGATCATAGAAGAAGACATCAGGACCGGCAAGCACGGCGGCAGGGTGCTCACCCGTTTCCCGCCGGAGCCCAACGGCTACCTCCATATTGGCCACGCCAAGGCCATCTGTGTCAACTTCGAGGCCGCGGCAAAATACGGCGGCAAGACCAACCTGCGTTTCGACGACACCAACCCCACTACGGAAGAAACGGAGTACGTGGAAAACATCAAGAACGATATCCGCTGGCTTGGTTTCGATTGGGAAGACAGGGAGTTCTACGCCTCCGATTACTTCGGGCAGCTCTACGAGTTTGCCATCCAGCTCATCGAGAAAGGGCTGGCCTATGTAGACGACTCCACCCCCGAGGAGATCGCCGCAATGAAGGGAACGCCGACGACGCCCGGTAAGGAAAGCCCCTACCGCAACCGCAGCGTTGAGGAAAACCTCGGCCTCTTCCAGCGCATGCGCGCCGGCGAATTCCCGGATGGCGCCCGCGTACTGCGCGCCAGGATCGACATGGCTTCCGATAACATGCACATGCGGGACCCCATCATGTACCGCATCAAGCGGGACCATCACCACCGGACGGGAGACGAGTGGTGTATCTATCCGATGTATGACTTCGCGCACGGCCAGTCCGACTCCATCGAAACGATCACTCATTCCCTCTGTTCCCTGGAGTTCATTCATCACCGGCCCCTGTACAACTGGTTCATTGAAAAACTGGAGATCTTCCCTTCCCGGCAGATCGAATTTGCCCGGATGAATGTATCCTACATGATCACCAGCAAACGGCGGCTGCTCAAGCTGGTAAAGGAAGGCTATGTCAGCGGATGGGACGACCCCCGCATGCCGACCCTCTCCGGGATGCGCCGCCGCGGGTATCCGCCCGCCGCCATCCGTACTTTTTGTGACAAGGCGGGAGTGGCCAAACGCGATAACCTCATCGAGATCAGCCTGCTGGAATTCTGCGTTCGGGATGAACTTAACCGCACCGACCCCCGGGTGATGGCGGTCCTCAACCCGCTCAAGGTGGTAGTTACCAACTATCCGGAAGGCAAGGTGGAACACATGGAGGTGGAAAACAACCCGGAGGATGAAAGTATGGGGACGCGCACCATGCCGTTTTCCCGGGAACTCTATATCGAAAGGGATGACTTCATGGAAGACCCGCCCAAAAAGTACTTCCGCATGGGCCCGGGCCGCGACGTGCGCCTGAAAGGAGCCTATATTCTCCGCTGCGAAGGATTCGAAAAGGACCCGGAAACGGGAGCGGTTACTGAAGTGCACTGCACTTATTATCCCGACAGCAAAAGCGGGGAAGATACCTCCGGCATTAAAGCCAAAGGAACCTTGCACTGGGTGTCGGCCCCTCACGCCAAAGAGGCGGAAGTCCGCCTCTACGACCGCCTCTTCACCGACCCCCAGCCTGATGCTCATGAGGACAAGGATTACCTGGAGTTCTTCAACGAAAATTCCCTGGAAGTGGTGGAAAAGGCCTACATCGAGCCCAGCCTCGCCGAGGCCAGGGCCGACGACAGGTTTCAGTTCCTGCGCCTGGGCTATTTCTGCGTCGATTCGGACAGCACGGAGGAAAAGCTCATCTTTAACCGGACCGTCACGCTGAAGGATACCTGGGCGAAAATGCAGAAAAAGTAAAGGGGGAATTCGGAATTCGGAAGTCGGAAGTCGGAATTCGGAATTCGGAATTCGGAAGTCGGAAGTGGGAATTCGGAAGGCTTTTAGGTGCCAGGGGCGCTCCAAAGTCGGCCCGTCTTCGTTCCTCAGCCGGGTAAAAAGTCGGAACGCGGAAGTTGGAACAATGTCTTGTCGGCGGCGGCGGAAAGAGGGCGAAAGGCGCTTCCACCTTAAAAAATAAAGCTTCCTTAACAAAAGGAAGTTTGAAGTGGGAAGTCGGAACATGGAGGCCTCCGCAGAAGTTCCTCCTTTGGACTTTCTTCCCACTTCCGCCTTCCCACTTCCCACTTCCCTACAACCTCCACCAGTTCCGGATCAGCACCTCTCGGCTGAACCCATTCGGATAAGTAACCGTTGCGATGCGGTCGCATTCGCCGTCGCCGTATTCGAGCGTGCGGGTGCGGTTATTGACGGTGATGGTTTTCACGCCGGCAACGAGCCAGCGGCAGTTTTTGCGCTTCACCAGCGGTGAAGTGATCTCGGCGGTGAACGCCACGCCATTGCGGTTCACGCCGGAGGAGCCTCCGGTGATCTCAAAGATGTTGTCGATCATGATGGGTGTTTCGCCGCCGGCGACCTGCGTCAGGGTGTGGCTGGCTTCCCAGGTGGCTATGCCGCCATTGGGGAAGGTGAGGCTTCCGCCGGTAATCGTTCTCGTAAATACACTGTTGCCATCGGCGCCGGCGCTTTGGTTGGTAATGGTTTTAACGCCCTGTACCTGAACGCCATCGACGAAGAAATTGTCGAAAGTGATGGTCCGGGTGGCGCCCGGTTCGGGCATGGGGGCCGTCTGGTTGACGATGATCATGCCCTGGCGGATGCGGCCGTTGGGCCCTTCGCATCCATCGGGGCCGAAGTCGATCTCAACGGTGCGGGGAAAGGCGCCGTCATCAGGCGTAATGGTAACGGTGGGGCAGTCCAGCCCGCCGCCCCGGGTTTCGATCTGGTAGTCTACCTCGTCTTCCGTATCCTGGAACAGGTTGGAAGCGGTAGTAACGTCCTCATCGGTAACGAGGCCTTCTTCGATGGCCGGATCCTCTGCCTCCTCCTTCTGGCAGGAAGTCAGGGCCAGGGAAAATGCGGCAAAAACGGCAAATAACAAGAGTAACTTTTTCATGGTTTAAGATTGTTTTGTGTGATCTTGTGTAGGGTAGACTAAAAGAAGAAAGCAAGGTTTAATCAGGAAGGGATAATTTTCTCCTGAGAATTTTATCTTTGCTGTAAGTATATGAACAAAGGAAAGACCATTATCGGGCAAGAGCGCTTTGCGCTGACCATCGACCGGCTTTGCCATCAGCTGATCGAACAGCACGGCCATTTCGAACAGACCTGCCTGGTGGGCATACAACCCCGGGGCGTTCACCTTTCCAACCGCCTTTACCGGCGGCTGTCCGAAATCCTCTCCATCAGCTCCATTAAGTATGGAAAACTGGACATCACCTTTTACCGTGATGATTTCCGGACAAGGGCCAAGCCACTGTACGCCAGCCGAACGGAAATGGATTTTCTGGTGGAAGACAAACGGGTTGTCCTGGCCGACGACGTCCTGTACACCGGCCGTACGGTACAGGCGGCGCTGACCGCCCTGAACCATTACGGCAGGCCCCGGCAGGTGGAACTGGTCTCTCTGGTCGACCGGCGGTTTAACCGCCACCTGCCCATCCATTCCGATTATACCGGAATTACCATCGACGCCCTGGATGAAGCGTATGTACGGGTGGAATGGGCGGAGCTGGAGCAGGAAGACCGCATATTGTTATTTGCCAATAAGCAAGAAGCTGAATAAATTCATTCAATCATTTTTCATCCCTGAATGGCTACTGAACAACAACTGAGCACCAAACACATACTAGGGATCAAATACCTCACCGAAGCGGATATCCGGCTGATCTTCGAAACGGCGCGGAGCTTCAAGGAGGTGCTCAACCGCCCTATCAAGAAAGTGCCTTCTCTTCGGGATGTGACCGTCGCCAACCTCTTTTTTGAAGATTCCACCCGTACGCGCATTTCCTTTGAACTGGCCGAGAAGCGCCTCTCTGCCGATGTCGTCAACTTTTCGGCCTCTTCGTCTTCGGTGAAAAAGGGGGAGACCCTGCTCGATACCGTCAACAATATCCTTTCCATGAAGGTGGATATGGTCGTGATGCGCCATCCGGCCCCCGGCGCGCACCACTTCCTGTCGCAGCACATCGATGCCAACATCATCAACGCCGGGGACGGTACCCATGAGCACCCTACGCAGGCGTTGCTCGACGCCTTTTCCATGGAGGAAAAAGTAGGCGGCCTGGAGGGGAAACACGTAGCCATCTTTGGGGATATCCTGCATTCCCGGGTGGCGCTGAGCAATATATTCTGCCTCCGCAAACTGGGCGCCCACGTTCGGGTATGCGGGCCGCCTACTCTTATTCCCAAATACATCGATAAGCTTGGTGTCGAAGTGTCGCACAACGTAAAAGACAGCCTCCGGTGGTGCGATATCGCCAACGTCCTGCGCATTCAGCTGGAACGCCAGGACATCAAATACTTCCCCAGCCTGAGGGAATATGCTCAGTATTTCGGCATCAGTAAAGCCCTGCTGGACGAACTGGGCCGCCCGATAGTGATCATGCACCCCGGGCCGATCAACCGCGGTGTAGAGATCACCAGTGATGTGGCCGATTCGGAACACTCCATCATCCTGCAACAGGTAGAGAATGGAGTGGCCATCCGCATGGCCGCCTTGTATTTGCTGGCGGCAAAACGGTAGGCAGGGCAATGTCCGGTTTATTCTGCGCGTTAATCCTTCAATTGTTTTTTCTTCGGTTTACAACCTACTCCCCAGCAAAGAAGAATGCAGTATTTATATTGCAGCAGCAGCCAACCCCGGGTAATAGTTTTAAATAAATCCTAAAAACATTATCTTACAAATTAAAATCCGAGTTGATATGAGACCCATCCCGTTTGTCCTGTCGATGCTTTTCTGCTGCCTGGCCCAAATTGCGCAAAGCCAATGCGATGCGCTTATTGCTGAAGATAAGGTGATCGACGGCACTCATATCCTTCGCACCGTCAACCAGACGCTGGTCGTGCGGGGTAACTATACTTACAGTATGGAGCTGCGGAGCGACAGCAAGGGCATTACGGCCAAGATGTATTCCAAAGCGGGGGTGGAGTTCAACCAGGATGATGAGATCATCTTCATGGACGCCAACAGCACCAGGCGTTCCTACCGGTTTATCGGGATGGGGGAAATGGAACGCGAAGGAGGGACTCCGGTGTATCACAATGTCCTTCAGCTAGACCTGGCGGCCATTCAATGGTTTGCCCATGCCGGGGTCAACGTGCTTTACATCAAGAACAACATCAGCAACCAGATGCGGAAATTTACCATCAACGAGAGCCGGCAGGCGGAATTTTCTCAACTGGTCGCCTGTTTCAACCAGCGGCTGGATAAGGAAAAGGTCAACGATGTGGAGCTTACCGACAATGAAATTACCGTTGAGCCTTCGCCCAAACCAGGCAATAGTGAAAAAGCTGCCGACAATACCGCCGGAACTGCCGCCCCGGCAGACGACCGGGAAGCCGAAGCGTTGAGAAATGAACTGCGTGATGTGAAAGAAAGGCTCCGCCAGGAGATCGCCGAGGAAAAGGCCAAAGCGGCGCAGATCAAATCGGTCTTGCAGGAAGAGGTGGCCCTGGCCAAGGAAAATGCCGCCAACCAAAAGAAAAAATATGCCGATGAAGTGGTGGAAGCCCGGCAGAAGGCCCAGGAAGAGATCGAGGCTTCCCGACAGGAACTGGCCGAACAGGTAAAAGAAGCCCGGGAACGCGCCGCTTCCGAACTGGAGCGGATCGCCCTCGATGTTGCGGAGTCCCGCCAACGGGCCAATGAGGCGATCCAGAATGCCCAGTTGGAATCGGCCCAGGCAGTTGCCGAAGCGCGTGAAAAAGCCGCCGAAGAGATCGCCGCAGTAAAAGAAAAATTGGAACTGGCCAAGCTGGAATATGCCGATGAAGTCGCTTCCGCCCGGGAGAATGCCGTGGCGGAGTTGCAGCGCATCCGCGAAGAAACGGCAGCCCTGGTTACCCAGGCTCGCGAACAGGCCAAAGGCGAGAAGGAACGCACCGTTGAAGAAGTCGTCTCTTCCAAAAAAACGGCGGCAGAGCAGATCCTTCAGGCTAAAGAGGAAACAGCCGAAGAGATTGGCCGGATCCGCGAACAGGCCGCCCTTGAAAAGGAACGCCTTGCCTTTGAGCTGGCGGAATCCCGCCGGCGGGTGGCCGAAGAGAAAGCCCTGCTCCAGGAGCGTTCCGCTTCAGAGATCGCCGAGATCAAAGAGAACGCCGCCCAGGAGAAGGAGGCTTCCGCTTTGGAGGTCGCCAATGCCCGCAAGCGGGCCGCTGAGGAGATCGCCGGGATCAGGCAGCAGGTGGCCATGGAGAAGGCCAAAGGACAGGAGGACGCCGAGCAGGCCCGCCAGGCTTCTGCCCAGGAGGTGGCCGCCGCCCGGGAGCGCGCCGCCCTGACCGTTAAGGAGATCGGCGAACAGGAGGCGCAGAAAGTAGCCGAGGCGAGAGCAAAAGCAGACGAGGAAAAGGAAAAGATCGCCGCAGAGGTGGCCGCCGCCCGCGAGCGCGCCACGGCAGAGATCACCCGCATTCAGGAGGAAACGCAAAAGGCCATAGCGGAGAGCCAGAAAAAGAAGGAGGACATACAACAGGCGGCGGCGGCCGAGGTCATGGCGGCCAAACAAAAGGCACAGGAAGAGATCGAAAAGGCGCGTACCGCTGCCGGCGCTCAGGTGGAGGAAGCCAATAAGAACGCCTCCCAGGCGAAGGAGGAATACGCCAGCAGCGTAGCCAATGCCCAGCAGGCTGCCGAAGGCCGTATCCGCCAGATCCAGGAAGAGGCTGCGGCCAGCGTGGCTGCCGCCCGCGCCAAAGAGGAAGAAGTCAAAAATATGTCGGCCGAAGAGATCGCCGCCGCTCGCGAAAAAGCGGCCGCTGAACTGACCCGCCTGAGGGAACAGGCGGCGCAGGAGGTCGCCCAGGCCCGGGAAAATGCCGAACGCGCCAAACAGGAATCGGCTACCCAGGTGGCGGAGGCCAGGCGTACCGCCGCCGAGAATATCGCCCAGGTGAAAAAAGAGGAGGCCGAGGCCGTCCGGGTGGCGCGGGAAAACAGCGCCAATGAGCGCCAGCGCCTGGCCTCGGAAGTGGCCGAATCCAAAGAACGAGCCGCCCGCGAGATGGCCGCCGCCCGCGAAGAGGCCGCCAATGAAATAAAAACAGCCCGCGAAAAGGTGGCCAAAGAAAAAGAAGCGCTGGTCCTGCAGGCCCTGCAGGCCCGGGAACAGGCCGCGGCCACCATAGCGGAAGCCCGGGAAAAAGCAGCCCAGGAAGTGGCCAATGCCCAGCGGCAGGCCGCCGAGGCCGTCGCCCAGGTGAAAAACGATGCTGATGCGCGAATGGCTGAACTGGCGCAACAGGTGCAGGCAGCGGAAGAAAAGTCGAGAACGGAGGTCGCCGCTTCCCGCGCCGCCACCCGGGATGAAATAGAGGCCGCCCGCCAGGAAGCCGCGGCAAAAAAGGAACAATATGCCGAAGAAGCAGAGGCCGCCCGTAAACAATCCCTTTCCGAGATCAACACCGCCAAAAAAGAGGCTTCCGAAGCGATCTACCAGGCCAAGCAGGAAGCCGTAAGGCAGATCACCAAAGTCAAGGAAGATACCGCCGAGCAGATCGCCGCCGAACGGCAGAAAGCCGAGGAGGCTAAAAGCGCCATTGCCGAACAAATGGCCGCCGAACGGGAAAAGGCCGAAGCGGCTAAAAAGGCCACCGCAGAAGTGATCGCCGAAGAAAAGCGAAAAGCCGAAGAATTCCGCCAGCAAACCCTGCAGGAACAGCGCCGCCTCAATGAACTGCAGGAACAGGTCCGGCAGGCCGAAGAACGCCTGCGCCAGCTGAAAGCCGAAGCAGATAAAAAGAACAACTAAATGGTTAAAAACGCGTTAATTTTCGGAAACCAACCGTATTTAGCGCCGAAACGCCCCCGGATTTATCACAACTTATAGATATTTGGGGGCGTTTTTTATTTCGAAAGAAAAAAATCCAAAAACGAATGAGACTCCTGGTTTTACTGCTTTTTTCAATCCTATGCTTCCCCGGCAGCCACTTGTCTGCCGACAATGGCGGGCATCAGGTCAGCGTGAAATTGAAGAATTACAATGAACAAGAGCTTTTCCTGGGGTATCACTACGGAGACAAACAATACCTGCAGGATACCGTCCAGAAAAACGCCGACGGGTTCTTTGTTTTCGAAGGCGATGAGCCGCTCCCTCCCGGCGTGTACCTGGTAGTCATGGCGCCGGATAACAAATACTTCCAGCTGCTCGTCACCAATGAAGAGCAGAAATTTAAGGTGTTTGCCGATGCGGAAAACCCGACAGTGGGCATCCGCTTTGAAAATGCGCCCGACAACAAGTTGTTCTACGAGTACCTGGCTTTCCTGGAGGAGAAAAAGCCCATGGCCGATAGGCTGGCCGCAGAGATGGAATCTGCCGAAAGCGAAGCGGAAAAGCAGGCCCTGCAGGACAAGCGTTCCCGCATCGACGAGGAGGTCCGGGAATTTCAGGAAGCGCTCATCAGAAAGAGCCCCCGCTCGCTGACCGCCGCCATCATCAAAGCCAACCTGCCGGCGGATATTCCGGAATTTAAAGGCACAGAGGAAGATGTACAGCTCAAACGCTGGCGGTATAGCCAGGAGCATTACTTTGACAACCTCGACCTGGCCGACCCCCGCATGTTGCGCACTCCTTTCCTCTTTCAGCGGGTTGATTATTTCGTGCACAAATTGCAGGTGCAGCATCCGGATACGATCGCAAAAGCCATCGATTATGTGTTGGAACGCATGAAGCCGGCGGAGGAAACCTTTAAATTCTACCTCATCCACTTCCTCAACGAATACGCCCGCTCTAATATCGTGGGTATGGACGCGGTCTACGTACACCTCGTCAACAATTACTACGCCAACGGGCTGGCGCCCTGGACGGAGGAGGAGCAACTGAAAAAGATCCTCGACAACGCCAAGGCCCTGGAGCCCCTGCTGATCGGTAAAATTGCCCCCAATATCCGGCTGGAAAAACGGGATGGCACGCCCATCGAGCTCCACAATATCGAATCGGAATACATTGTTCTGTATTTCTGGCGGTACGATTGCGGGCATTGCAAAAAGTCGACTCCCGACCTAAAAGCCTTCTACGAAAAGTATAAAGACAAAGGTGTTGAGATCGTGGCCGTGTGCGCCAAGTTCACCGATGAGATCCCCGATTGCTGGAAGTATGTCGATGAGAATGAGATCGGCGACTGGCTGCACACCATCGACACCTACCACCGCTCGCGTTACATGACGGTGTACAACATCAAATCCACTCCCCAGATCTATATCCTGGACCGCAACAAGGAGATCATCTCCAAGCGCATCGGCGCCGAGCAACTGGAGGAGGTGATGGACCGGATCATCGAGATGCGGAAGGAAGGAAAGGAATGAATGATTGAGGGAAAGGAATGAATGATTGAGGGAATGAATGATTGATTGAGCCCCATTCATTCCTTCTATCATTCATTCCCTCATTCCATTCTAGCTCACCTTCAGCCCTCTGGCAATGCGAAAGAACAAGCGGGGGAAGAAGCGTTTGATGTAGACGCCCACGACCTCCTTCCCTCCGATGAGCGCTTCCTGCTTTTTGCGGGCGATGGCGCGCAGGGCTTTTTCGGCAAACACATCGGGGGGCAGGCCGTTGCGGGTAGCCTCCGCCATCTTTTTATTGGGCGACCCATCGGCAGTGAGGGCGTTGATGGTTACGTTGGTGTGTACATAGCCGGGGCAGATGACCGTCACGCCGATGCCGTCGTTGTGCAGTTCGGCGCGCAGGCAGTCGAACCAGCCGTGCAGGGCGTGCTTGGAAGCGGCGTATGCCGAGCGGCGGGGGGTGCCCAGCTTGCCCATCACACTGCTGATCACTACAATTTGCCCGTTTTGCCGCTCCAGCATGGCCGGCAGCACTGCCTTGGTAAGGGCAACGGCGCCCAGGAAATTGACTTCCATGATCTTTTTATCGACCTCGAAGAGGGTGTCTTTCACTTCTGAACGTTGGGAAATGCCTGCGTTATTCACCAGTATATCAATGTGGCCGAACCGGCCGGAGGCTTGTTCGCTCAGGGCGGGCAGGCGGTCAAAATCGGCTACGTCCATGGGCAGTACCATGGCCTCTGTTCCTCCTGTACAGTTTTGCTTAACGCGCTGCAGTTCCTTTTCGTTTCGGCTGGACAGGATGAGCCGGGCGCCCCGGTTGGCGAAAGCATAGGCCAGGTGTTCTCCTATTCCGGACGACGCCCCGGTGATCCACACCACTTTTTTAGAAAAATCCATCAGCTTTTTTTTCGATTGAGCGGAAAATAGCCTTTTCAGGTGTTAGAACTATACAACAAGTGCTTTCGAATAATGTGGGCAAATTTCCGTTATTTTTGCAGAAAATGAACCATTGGGACTATGAAAACCGTTTTTTTCGTTCGCCATGCCAAATCGAGCTGGGACAATCCCTCGCTCCGGGATATTGAACGCCCCCTCAATAAGAGAGGCCAGCGGGACGCCCCTTTCATGGGGAAACTCCTGGGGGGAAAGGGAATAAAACCGGACCGGCTGATCTCCAGCCCCGCCAAGCGGGCTTTCACCACCGCCAAACACTTTGCCAAAGCCCTGGGCCTCCCGGAGGAAAACATCGATGTGGATAAGCGGATATACGACGCTTATCCGGATGATATACTGGATATCATTCAGGAATTGCCGGAGGATTATGCCATGGTGCTCGTTTTCGGGCACAACCCTACCTTTACCGGGGTGGCCAACCTGTTCACGGAGGATTATATCTCCAATGTGCCGACCTGCGGTATTTTTAGGGTTGATGCTGATGTTGAAGCCTGGGCTGATTTCCGGGAAGGCAAAGGCCGGTTGTCCGAATATCACTATCCCAAGCAATATTTTGATTGATGAATGGTATTAAAGAGTTTTTTTGCAGGAACCGGTTTTCTTTTCGCTACTTCGGGCCGGCTGCCATCATTTTGTTGTCATTATCCTCCTGCAGCCAGGGCCGGGAAAGCATACCCCTCGGTGAAGACGAGCTGGTGAATGTACTGATCGATGTGCATATCGCCGAAGCGGCGGTACAGACTTTGCGGGGCGCGACCAGAGACAGCATGATCAACCTGTACTACGATCAGATCTGCGAGATCCATGGGGTGAACCGGGAGGAATTTGAAACTTCCATGGAAATCCTGCGTAATGACCCGAAGCGCCTGGAGGAGTTGTATGCCGAAGTTATGTCGGAAATGGAACGGCAGGAAGTGGAAGGCCAGGATGAGGACTAAGAACATGTTTCTCGCACTTAACATATTCTTAATACAGGGCTTTAAGCCCGAGCCGGTAAAAGGTTTAACTTTACTGCATGTTTCCAGCCTGTTGCTTCAGGTTGGAAAAGGGCCAGTAACACAAAAAAGATGGAACCTGTAAAAATTCTCGTGGTCGACGATGAACCGGATATCCTGGAGTTTCTGCGATATAACCTGGTAAAGGAGGGCTATGATGTCTCTACGGCCAGCAATGGAGAAGAAGGGATAAAAAAGGCGGAAGCCGAAAAACCCAACCTGATCATTCTCGACATCATGATGCCCAAGATGGACGGCGTGGAAGTTTGCCGTTACCTGCGCAACAAGCCGGAGTTCGACCGCACCGTGATCACCTTCCTCACCGCCCGGGAAGAAGATTATTCCCAGATCGCCGCCCTGGATGTAGGCGGAGATGACTATATTACCAAGCCCATTCGCCCCCGGGTATTCATCAGCCGGGTGAAAGCGCTGCTGAGGCGGTCCGAACGGGCCGAGGCCATCGACGAACCCGGCCTCATTAACGTCGCCGGGCTGGTGATCGACAAGGAAAAGGTGGCCGTAACCAAAGGAGACGAAGTGATCGAACTGGCAAAAAAAGAGTTCGAACTGCTCCACCTGCTCGTTTCCAAGCCGGGAAAAGTGTTTTCCCGCGAAGAAATATTCAACAAAGTATGGGGGACGGATGTAATTGTAGGTAACCGTACCATCGATGTCCACATTCGCAAACTTCGGGAAAAGATCGGCGAAGACTACATCAAAACGATCAAGGGCATCGGTTACAAGTTTGAGTTTTAACTATACCAGGGCTAAAGACAGTATTGGATGTTGAAGAATCCTACTCCACAGGAGATCGCCTTATTCGTATCTCTATATATTACCGGGGCTGCGCTGACGGCCTGGTTGCTGCTCGAGGCAGTGAACCGCTGGGTCGCCCTGCCCTGGGTGGCCGAACTGGTGGCCATGGGCGCCGGCTTGTTCACCGCCGCTTATTTCACCACCATTTACTACCTCAGAAAATACATCTACCGCAAGATCAAATTGATCTACAAAACCATCCACAGCCACAAGGTTTCCCCTCAGGAAAAATCAAAATCCATTGACGTGCGCGCCAACATCATCGATGAGGTGGAAAAGCAGGTGGCCGAATGGGCAGAGCAGCAAAAGGAGGAGATCGACAAATACAAGGCCTGGGCGGAATACCGGCGCCACTTTGTGGGGGATATTTCCCACGAGCTGAAAACCCCCATATTCAATATTCAGGGCTACCTCCATACCCTGCTCGACGGCGCCATTCACGATGAGGAGGTCAATGTGAAATTCATCAAAAAGGCGGCTAAAAACCTGGACCGCCTGCATACCATCGTGGAAGACCTGGAGGCCATCTCCCGCCTGGAATCCGGGGAACTCATCCTGGAGATGCAGGCCTTCGATATTAAAAAGCTGACGGAAGAGGTTTTCGAAGACCTCGAGTTCAAGGCCGCCCAGCAAAACATCACTCTGGAATTCAAGGAAGGCGCCGCCCAGAACTTCCGCGTCATGGCCGACCGCGACAGCGTCCGGCAGGTACTGACCAACCTGATCAGCAACTCGATAAAATACGGCAAGAAGGACGGCCGTACCCGCGTGGGCTTCTACGATATGGACAAAAACATCCTCATCGAGGTGGCCGACAACGGCATCGGCATCCCCAAACAACACATCAACCACGTCTTCGACCGCTTCTACCGCGTGGACAAGAGCCGCTCGCGGGCACAGGGCGGCTCCGGGCTGGGCCTGTCCATCGTCAAACACATCATCGAAGCCCACAAACAGACCATCAATGTTCGAAGTACGCCCGAGCTGGGGTCGACTTTCGGATTTACGCTTAAGAAGGCTTAAATGGGCTTTTCCTCCGCTTCAGCCTGTTCGGCCTCGGTAATTTTTGTGCCTTCATCCGGAACAGGCCCGCTGAGCTTGCGCACCAGAAAGATGAAACCTACCACAAAGTGGGCAATAATAATAGTGGCTACGATGTAGAAAACGGTATTCCCGGAGTCCATTTTTTTCTGACAAGATAAGGATGTTGCCTGCCCGTTTTCGTGATGCGTATCACAGCCCGGACTGAAATTTCCTGCGGGATTACATTATATCCCTTATTTTTGCAAACCAATTGAAACAGAAGATATGATCACTGCCAGCAACATATATATTCAGTACGGCGACCGCATTCTGCTCGACCGCATCAATGTGGTGATCGGCGAGCGCGACAAGGTGGGCCTGGTGGGCCGCAACGGCGCCGGCAAGTCGACCTTACTGAAGGTCATCGCCGGCCATATGAGCCCCGATGAAGGAACCGTTGCCCGGCCGGGGGAGAGCACCCTGGGGTTTCTGCACCAGGAGATGAACCTGCCCAAGGGCAAGACGGTAATGGATGAAGCCCTTACGGCCTTCGGGGAAGCCAAGCGCCTGGAAAAGCGCATCACCCACCTCAATGAGGAGATCACCCACCGCACCGATTACGAAACCGACGCCTACCACAAGCTGATCGAAGAGCTCTCGGAAGCTACCGAGCGCTTCCAGTTGCTGGGCGGCCACGCTATGGAAGCGGAGGCAGAAAAGGTGCTGAAGGGCCTGGGCTTCAAACAGAAGGACATGAGCCGCCTGACCGACGAGTTCAGCGGTGGCTGGCAGATGCGCGTGGAACTGGCTAAAATGCTGCTCCAGCGCCCCGACTTCCTGCTGCTCGATGAACCCACCAACCACCTCGACATCGAATCCATCATCTGGCTGGAGCGCTTCCTCAAGGACTACAGCGGGGCGGTGATCGTCATCTCGCACGACAAGCAGTTCCTGGACAACGTCACCACCCGGACGGTGGAGGTAGAGCTCGGCAAGCTCTACGATTACAAAGCCAGCTACAGCAAGTACGTGCAGATGCGCAAGGAGCGCAAAGAGAAGCAGCTGGCCGCCTACCAGAACCAGCAGCGCGTGATCGCCGAAAAGGAACGCACCATCAACCGCTTCATGGCCAAGGCGACCAAAACGAGCATGGCCCAGTCGATGCAGAAGCAGCTCGATAAGATGGAGCGGGTCGAGATCGACGAGGAGGACGTGGCGGCCATGAACATCCGCTTCCCGGCGGCGCCCCGCTCCGGCCAGGTGGTGCTGGAAGGAAAGGATGTGACCAAAAAATACGGCGACCTGCTGGTGCTGGACCATGTAGACATCAAACTGGACCGGGGAGACCGCGTCGCCTTCGTCGGCCAGAACGGCCAGGGAAAGACCACCCTCGCCAAACTGGTCGTCAACGAGATCACCCTGACCGACGGCGAGATCAAACACGGCCACAACGTGCAGGTCGGCTA
>JAGFJE010000485.1 GCA_024103175.1 Phaeodactylibacter sp. | reverse complement strand
TTTCCTTTAGCGGCTCCCACAGTTCGCGCAGCGGCTCCTGCCCGGCGCAGATGACCACATTGTCTACTTCCAGCACTCTGGGCTGCCCCTTGACGGTGAGGTGCAGGCCCTGGTCGTCGATGCGTTGATACTGCACTTCGCTGAGCATTTTGACGTTGCGGCGGCGCAGGGCGGTGCGGTGCACCCAGCCGGTCGTTTTGCCCAGGCCGGCGCCCGGCTTACCTTTGGAGCGCTGGCAGAGGTAGGCCTGCCGGGCGGGCGGCTCGGGATCGGGCTTGGTGAGGGCGCCGCGGTGGGTGTAGTCCATATCCACACCCCATTCTTCCATGAAGGCGGCCGCGTTCAGGCTGGTGGGCTCTCCCTCGTGGGTAAGGAATTCCGCCACGTCAAAGCCGATGCCGCCGGCGCCGATGATGGCCACGCGTTCGCCTACGGGCATCAGGCCTTTAAGCACCTCCACATAGCTCAGTACTTTGGGATGATCGATGCCCTCCAGCTGCACCTGCCGGGGAAGCACCCCGGTAGCAATAACCACCTCGTCAAAACCCTGACTAACCAGTAATCCGACGTCGGCGCGGGTATTCAGGTGCAGGCGCACGCCCGTCTTATCGATCTGCCTGCGGTAGTAGCGCAGCGTCTCATGGAATTCTTCCTTGCCGGGGATGCGCTTGGCCATGTTGAACTGGCCGCCGATTTCGCTGTCGGCCTCGTAGAGGTGTACTTCATGGCCGCGCCCGGCGGCGGTGGTGGCGAAGGCCAGCCCCGCCGGCCCGGCGCCCACTACGCCGATCTTCTTTTTCACTTTGGCGGGCACGTAGTTCAGCTTGGTCTCGTGGCAGGCGCGGGGGTTGACCAGGCAGCTGGACGTTTTGCGCTCGAAGACGTGGTCGAGGCAGGCCTGGTTGCAGGCAATGCAGGTGTTGATCTCATCGGCCCGGTTTTCCATGGCCTTTTTCACGAAGTCCGCATCGGCCAGGAAGGGGCGCGCCATGGAGACCATATCGGCGTGGCCGTCGGCGAGGATCTTTTCCGCCAGCTCCGGCGTGTTGATGCGGTTGGTGGTGATAAGCGGGATATTGACTTTGCCCATCAGGCGTTTGGTCACCCAGCTGAAGCCGCCCCGCGGCACCATGGTGGCGATGGTCGGCACGCGGGCCTCGTGCCAGCCGATGCCGGTATTGATGATGGTGGCGCCGGCCGCCTCGATGCGGCGGGCCAATAGCTCTATCTCCTCCCAGGCGCTGCCGTCGTCCACCAGGTCGAGCATGGAAAGGCGGTAGATGATAATAAAATCTCGGTCCACCGCTTCGCGGATGCGGCGCACGATCTCGATGGGAAAGCGGATGCGGTTCTCATAGGGGCCGCCCCACTGGTCGGTGCGTTTGTTGGTTTTAGAAACGATGAACTGGTTGATCAGGTAGCCTTCCGAACCCATCACCTCTACCCCATCGTAGCCGGCCTCCTGCGCCAGCTCCGCCGTGCGTACGAAAGCGCGGATGGTGCGTTCGACACCGCTTCCCGACAACTTCCAGGGCTTGAAGGGAGAGATGGGCGATTTGATGGCCGAGGGCGCCACCGCCAGCGGATGGTACCCGTACCGCCCGGCGTGCAGGATCTGCATGCAGATCTTGCCTTTTTCCGCGTGCACCGCTTCGGTGATCAGGCGGTGCTTCTTCATTTCCCGGCGGGTGGAAAGCTTGGCGGAAAAGGGGGAGACCCACCCCGCCCGGTTGGGCGCTATGCCGCCGGTGACCATCAGCCCTACGCCACCGCGGGCGCGCTCGGCGAAATAGGCCGCCATACGCTCAAAACCGCCTTTTTCCTCTTCCAGGCCAGTGTGCATGGAGCCCATGAGGACACGGTTCTTCAGGGTGGTAAAGCCCAGGTTGAGCGGGGCGAGCAGGTGTGGGTATTTTTCGTGCATAGTTTTTTGTATCAGTTTAGTTTAGTCACATAGGTGTTTTAGGACGCCTCAACCTGCCGGGTTTTCAAAGGTGATTCTATTTGGCATAACCCGGCAGCGTTTATCGGAGACGCCTGACATCGCTTTCACATTCCTCCTGTAAACGCTTCCAGGTAAAAAAAGCTGGAGGTTAGGGACTGCTCTTTCAAAAGTGTCCAGTAGAAGCCCGCCCAAGATACAGTTTTCAGCGAAAATTCGCTAAAAGAGCCCTTCATTTTCGGGATTCGTCTTCGACGCCAAATAAATTTAGCGGGCCGGGTTCACGTCATGGCGGGATTCGTCTTCGACGCCAAATAAATTTAGCGGGCCGGGGTTCACGTCATGGCGGGATTCGTCTTCGACGCCAAATAAATTTAGCGGGCCGGGTATAAGCCCATGCAGTTTTGTTTTATATTTTTAGGGCCCGGTAAAAGGGTTACCTTACGGAAAATCCGGCGGGTTAAACCATCTGAAAAGATCAAAAGTATGAAAAAACAACACTACCTTCTCTTTGGCCTGGCCCTTGGCGCACTGCTCAGCTTCACTCTCCTGCGCGCCCCCATCGACCGGGCGATGGTACAGCAGGCCGCCGATCTCATCGGCCTGGAAATGACCGAAACGGAGATCGACAGCATGCTCCCCGGCCTGGAAGAGTTGCGGGGCAGCTACGTTTCCATCCGGGAAAAAGACATCCCCAACGAACTGGCGCCCGCCCTCCTGTTCAACCCCCTGCCACAGGGTTTTGAGGCCGATACCCGGCAGGAAGCCCTGTATTTTGAGATCCCGAAAAAAGTAAGCCTGCCGGAAAAACTGGACGATCTGGCCTTCTATTCCATAGCCGAGTTGTCGGCCCTCATCAGAAGCCGGCAGATCAGTTCGGTAGAACTGACGGAGTTCTTCCTGGATCGGCTGCGTAAGCACGGCCCCACCCTCCATTGCGTCATCACCCTTACCGAGGAGCGCGCCCTGGCCCAGGCCCGGCAAATGGACGAAGAGCTGGCCCGCGGGCTATACCGCGGCCCCCTGCACGGCATCCCCTTCGGCGCCAAGGACCTCCTGGCTACCCGGGATTATAAGACCACCTGGGGCGCCATGCCCTATAAAGGCCAGATGCTGGCCTACGACGCCGCCGTCATCGAAAAGCTGGAGGCCGCCGGCGCTGTGCTCGCCGCCAAGCTCACCCTGGGCGCTCTGGCCTGGGGCGACGTATGGTACGGCGGCAAAACCCGCAACCCCTGGAACCCCGAGCAGGGCTCCAGTGGTTCTTCGGCAGGCTCGGCATCGGCGGTATCGGCCGGCCTGGCGCCCTTTGCCATCGGCACAGAGACCTGGGGGTCCATCGTTTCGCCCTCGACAGTTTGCGGCGTAACAGGCCTGCGGCCCACCTTCGGGCGCGTCAGCCGCTATGGCGCCATGGCCCTGAGCTGGAGTATGGACAAGATCGGCCCCATCTGCCGCACGGCGGAGGACTGCGCCATCGTATTCGAGGCCATCCGGGGAAAGGACGAGCGGGACGGCACTACCGTAGACGCCGCTTTCAATTACAACCAGAAGATCGAGCCCCGAAAACTGAGGGTGGCTTATCTGAAAAGCGATTTTGAGAGCGATTACTCATTCAGAGAACAGGATAGCCTGGTGCTGGCCAAATTGCGGGAACTGGGCATCTATCCCACTGCCATAACACTACCGGAAGTACCGGAAATCGGCTTCGTGCTCAGCGCCGAGGCCGCCGCCGCTTTCGATGAGCTAACGCGCTCCGGGCGAGACAGCCTCCTGGTGCGGCAGATCCGCAACGCCTGGCCCAACGTTTTCCGGCAATCCCGCTTCATCCCCGCAGTGGAGTACATTCAGGCCAACCGCCTGCGCACCCGCCTGATCGAACAAACCCATCAGGCGCTGAGAGATTTTGACGTTTTCCTGTCTCCCTCCTGGTCAGGAGGCAACCTGCTGCGCACCAACCTCACCGGCCATCCCTGTGTGGTGCTGCCCACCGGCTTCATCGACGGGCTGCCGGCAAGCATCACCTTCTGCGGGCAGCTGTTCGGCGAAGCGGAAGTTCTGAAACTGGCGGCGCTCTACCAGGGCCATACGGATTTTCACCGGCGGCGCCCGGAGGGGTTTTAGAAGGAATGAAGGAATTTTACCCGGCTGAGCACAGCGAAGACGGGGAAGGAAGGATGGAATGATGGAATTTTACCCGGCTGGGCTATGGCGAAGACGGGGAGGGAATGAGGGCCCGTCCTCTCCAGATAGTTATCGGGATCGGCCGGGTAAAAATGAGGGGGGCTCACCCCGCCGGGCACAGCAAAACGGAGAGGAAATCGGGGCAGGCCCTGTGAAATAATTCGCTTTGTGAATTCCACAGGGCGGGCCTGACGCACTGCTATCTCCTTAGCATTACGGGCCACATAAATGTATACTCAACGGCAATAGGTTTTGTGCATTTGTGGGTGAACTTCCCCTTAGGGGATTTGAGGGGCTGGGAGGGCTAATGCACAAAACCTATTGCAACCAAGTATAGCCCGTCCGAAAAGCAAAAGCCGGAACAGAGGGCTTCCGTTCCGGCTTTATGAAAATATTCACTAATCAAAGATCGCAGGGTCAATCTGCAATTATCATTCGTTGGGTAGCCGCGGCATCTTCCGTCTCTACGCGGTAGTAGAGCAAGCCGGCGGGCCTGACCTCATTTCTGTTCAACTGCCACTCGTTATAGCCGGCGCTGAAGTTTCCTTCCCGGACGAGCAAGGCCTTCCCCGTGGCGTCAAAGACGGTAAGTTTTGCCCATCCATCGGCCGGGAGGCGGAATGGGATGGCGGTAGTTGTGACAAAGGGGTTCGGGCGGTTCTGATACAAAACAAACGCCGCTTCGTCCACTGTGCTATTGGTGGAATTGAACTCCAGGGCCACACGCATCGGTTCCAGATACGGATCGTAGGCCTCCCCTCGGGTCTTGCTGTCACTCAGCGCGAGGACTTCGCTCAGCCGGCCATTGCGGAGGGCGCGGAAATTGAGGTAGAAGAGGGGCTCCTCGCCGGGCGCCTCTGCCGCATCAGTTTTAAACCAGCTGGTGGTCACCATGCCTTCGTCGGTGAATACGCCGAAGTTATCATCCGACAAACCGGCCAGAGCGCCCGGCATCAGGCCTTCAAAGGCCAGCGCCTGCTCGTCGTAGTCGAGGCCGAACTGGTAGCCACGAACCCCCCTGAAAGCCCCGGCGGTAAAGGCAATATTGTAGGATTCACCGGCCTGCAGGTCCATGTCGTTCAGCTCGAAAGCCAGGACGGCCCGGGGTTCAGCCGGAGCGAGCATATTACCCGGATCGGCATCGCCGGTCACATCGCCGATCTTGACGGCGATGAAATCAATACTCATATCATTGGATAATACATCCTCCACCGTGACCATCTCGGGGAAATCTTCCGCCAGCGGGTTGCCGGCCTGGAATTCATAATCTGCCCGCACGAAACGCCAGGAAGTGTTGTTGGGAAACTCGGTAGCAATACCCAGGATCACCTTGCGGATCTGGATCTGGTCCAGGGCCGTCACCGCACCATTGTTGTCGGCGTCGGCGGCGATGATCTTGTAGGGGCTGTCCAGCGGCTGGATGCCCAGGATGTGTTGCTGGATGAAGACCAGGTCGGCGGTGGAGACGCCGTTCGTCACTCCATCAACTTTAGCTACGTCTATAACGCTGACATCACAGGCGGGCACATCGAAGAAATAAAAGCCCCCGTCCGGGCTGGAGAGCAGCTCCATGGCATTGGCGCTGCCCATGACCCGCACAGATGCACCGGGTACCGGCAGGCCGGTTTCGGTAAAGATATTGCCCCCGACATCTGCCGTCATATTGCTACAGATCTCGGCGTGGGGCATAGACTCGAATACCTTGTCCTGCATCAGCTTGACGCCGGTATTGCGCATGATGATATCGTGGAGGGAAGTATGGCGGATCATCTCCTTTTCCTCATCCGACAAAACCGGATCGGCCTCATAGAAGAAGCGGTCGCCATCGCGCAGGGCAGCGAACTGCACCTCCATGATCTTCATCACGGTGGGGCCGAAGAGGGCGCCTGACATGCGTTGTTCGGCCAGCATGCCGACCCAGGGGTCGATGTTATTGATGTCTCCGTAGAGCGACAAGAGAGGCAGGTATACACTCTGGGCGGGGTTAATTTGCTGGAAGAACACATACCGCTGCAGGCCGAAGGACTGGCGAATGCTGTTATAGTCCGGCAGCCCCCGTTCGCGGCCCCGGTTGATGTTGATGGAGGCCAGGTCGAGGCCGCCGGCGCCCGGAGGGCCGAACAGGAAGTTGCGCACATCGTCGATCACCTTGGAGTCGAAGCTCTGCTGGGTCTGGATAGCCATGCCTTTCAGGAAAGGATCGATGCCCATTTCCATAACCGGAAAGAAGTTGAAGAATGCGTCGCGCAGCAGCATGTGGCCTTCCGGCACTTCATTACCATCGGCATCGACCCGCATGAGGCGGCCGTTGAGCAGGGTATGGCCAAGGCGGAAGGCGGCTGCCGTAAAAACGTTCATCAATTGCGGGTTGACGGTGGGGTCATACCCATCGTAGGGCGGCAGGCCGACGCCCATCGTTGGCAGCCACTCGTTATATACCACGGACTGGATGAGCCCGCCTACGACCTTCCTGGCGTGCTGGTAGAGTTGCTCATCGCTCCAATCGGGATGTTGTTGCGCCAGTTCATCGCACAGGCGGTTGTGTTCGCGAACGAAGAGGGTATGGAACGACAGCAGCAGTGGGTTTTCATTGGCGCGGGCGTCGCCGGCGACGAAAAACTTATCGCTGATGCCGGTCGGATTATCCATGTGCGGAGCATTGGGGTCGATCGGCGTATTGTATTCTCCGTTATAGGTATTGAACGGCGGCAGGTTGCCCGTCGATGTTTTCAGTTTGCCGCCGGAAAAAGTGCGCAGCCAGTTGGCGCGGTGTTCATCCGAACCGTATACGCCAGAGCCGTCGATAAAAGCGGTGAGAATATTGGGGTGGCGGCGCGGGTTGAATATGGTTGTCCCCGTGGCAGGGTCAAACATGTTGCGCTTCATGGGGATCATCATCTGCCCGGTGTTGAACGGGTCGAACCAGGGGTCGCCCTCCGGGACGCGAATATTGGCATCCTCGCTGCCGTCGGGCGTCAGGCCAATGTCATGATCGATGAATTGCCCCCATACCCAGCAGAAGTCGCTGAGGCTCATGGGGTCGTTTAGCAGGCCGTCCTGAGCAAAGAGGCGGTTGCTGATCATACGGGGGTTGGGCCTGTCCTGCCCGCCGGGGTCATCGATATAATTGGCGTACGCCACTCCGGTGAACTGCCGCAGGTTGGCGCCGGCGGCGCCCCAGTCTGGGTTGTCCAGGTTGTTCTGGCTACCGTCAATGGTGCGGTAGTTCTGCACATCCACCGTTTGAGCGGCGGCGGCAAGGGTAAAGAAGGACAAGAGTGTTATTAGTAAAGGTCGTCTTTGCATAAGCAAATTTTTTAGCTCATGGGCGAAATAGTATGGTCGATCCAACTCCGTTACGCCGCATAAAAGATAGCCCTGCGATAACATCGTTGGTTTTCCGATGCAAAAAATACGAAACTTTTTTAAAGGGTATGTAGCCAGCAGCCGCCTCGAGACGAAGGGGTTCTCTCTTGGGAGCCCGAAAATCACTCTGAAAAGGGAACAGTATCACTATACTCCGACAAATTTAAGGAAAAGTAAAATATTTATTGTATAGCGTTTAGATTAAATTTTTTTTAATACAGCGCCGGCAGCGTTTCCTTGAAAAGTAAAAATTGTGCTATTTTTTGGCTTGCCTTACCGCCCAAAATGTTAATTTATCTTAAATTACGGCTCTAATGCAATACTTTGGCAGCTTTTCAGCGTCAAAAGTGTTGAATGTTGAGCGCTGGTGAGTGATTTGGCGAGAGTGCCTGTCACTCAACAGCCAACACAACAGTCGGGTGATTTCTTGCGGAAAGGGCAATCTTGTATTGCCCTTTCTGTTTTTCGGACGGGCTACCCCGTCTTCTTCGGATAGTTGTCGGGGCCTGCCGGGCAAGCTTCAGGCTTGCCCCTGGCATATGTACCAATTCTACGGGGCCTGCCCGCCATAGGATGGCGCAGGCAGGTGGCCTGTAAGACAAGCTTGTCTGCCTGCTTGGCCTTCTGTATATCCACTATAAATACCTTACTCCTCCATTTCACGTTTTCAATAAGGGTTTCACGGAACGGCATCCATCCCGGCCACAAAGGCGCCGGAATACCAGAATCACCCCAAGCCTTTGTGATACTTTTGTGCCTTCGTGGTTTTGTGGCCAAAACAACCAAACATACGATTTGAGAAAAACCGGGCTATACATATTGCTACTCCTCTCCTTTGCCGCCCGGCTGCCGGCGCAATCGCCTCTGCCCGACAACCGCCGGGAGCGCATTATCCGCCCCCGGCCGGAAGCCATTGAGCTGGACAGCCTGCCGGCCATCTTCTCCTCCTTTCAGCTTCGGGAACCCCAAACCGGGCGTTTGCTCGACACGTCTTATTACCAATTGAAGGGCAACCTTTTACAGCTGAAAGCCCCGGCCCTGGAATACGACAGCCTGCTGGCCCGGTACCGGGTCTTATCCTTTCCGCTCGGCCAACGGCTTTTCCGCCTAGACACCAGCCGGGCCACCCTGCGGGAAGACGGCCTCATCGGCATCGCCTACAACCCTTACGAACAACAGGAAGAGGCCATCCTTGACTTCAAGGGGCTGGACTACAACGGCAACTTCACCCGCGGCATCTCTTTCGGCAACAACCAGGACCTGGTGCTCAACTCCAGCTTCAACCTGCAGCTTGCCGGCGAGTTGGGTGAAGGGGTGGAGATCCTCGCCGCCATCACCGACGAAAACATCCCCCTGCAACCGGAGGGCAATACCCAACAGTTGCGTGAATTCGACCGCATTTTCATACAACTGAAAAAAGACAACAACCGGCTAATCGCCGGCGACTACGAGATCCAACGGCCCAACAGCTACTTCATGAACTACTTCAAAAAGCTGCAGGGCGCCACCTTCAGCAATACCGCCCAGCTCGGTAAAGGGCAACTGAACAGCACCGGCAGCGTCGCCATCTCCCGCGGCCAGTTTACCCGAAATACCATCCCTGCCATTGAAGGCAACCAGGGCCCCTACAAGCTGCGGGGCGCCGAAGGCGAACGCTTTATCATCGTCCTGGCCGGCACGGAAAAAGTATTCCTGGACGGCGAACTGCTCACCCGGGGCCTGGAGGAAGATTACATCATCGACTACAATCGGGGAGAGGTCACCTTCACCAATAAACGCCTTATCACCAAAGACAGCCGGATCACCACGGAATTCGAATATTCCGACCAGAGCTACGTGCGCTCCCTCTACGCTGCCGGCGCTTCTTACGAACAGGACAAACTGCGGCTGGACTTCAATTTTTTCAACCAGCAGGACAGCAAGAACTCCACCGGCGAGCTGGGCCTGAGCGACGAGCAGAAGCGTATCCTCAGCCTGGCCGGCGACGATCTCAGCAACGCCTTCGCCCCCAGCGTCGACACCCTGGAAGAGTTCGCACCCTACCGTGCCGCGTACCGCCTGGTGGATACGGTTGTCCAGTGTGGCCTTCAGGATACCGTCATCCGTTACCTCGTATTCACCACCGAGGAAGACAGCGCCCGCTACACGGCCAACTTCTCCTTCGTCGGCCCCGGCAACGGCCAGTACATCCTCGACCAGGAGCAGGCCGCCAATGAGCGCGTCTACCGGTGGGTAGGCTATGGCCCTGATTGCCGCCTGCAGGGAGATTACGCCCCGGTGGTGCAACTGGCAGCGCCCCGGCAGCAGCAAATGATGACGCTGAACGGCCGTTATGACTTTTCAAAGAATTCTAGCCTCACCACCGAGGTGGCCTTCAGCCGTTATGACCTCAACCGCTTCTCTGCCCTGGATAGCGGCGACGACCTGGGGCTGGCCGCCTTTACGGAGTTTAACCGAACCTTCGCTCTGGGGCGCGACAGTTCGGGCTGGCAACTGGCCTCCAACCTGAGCTTTGAGTTCGTCCACGAGAACTTCGAACCCCTCAACCCCTACCGCAACCCGGAATTCCTGCGCGACTGGAACCTGGCCGACGTGCAGGGCGTGGGGCAGGTGGAGCGCGCCCGGGAGCAGATCGGCCGGGGCGGACTGAGCCTGCAAAAGGCAGGGCTGGGCAACCTGAGCTACAACTTCAGCGGATTTCTGCGCGACACCCTCTATGCCGGGGCCCGCCACCAGGTGCGCCTGCGCAGCCTCGCCCGCAACTGGGAGGTGGACTTCGACGGCAGCCTCCTGCAATCGGAAAGCCAGGGGCAGAGCACCCGCTTCCTCCGGCCCCGGGGAACCATCGCCCGAACCTTCCCCAAACTGGGCGGCCTGCGCATCGGCGCCTACGGCGAGCAGGAAAAGAGCAGCCGCTTCGCCGACGGGGCGGATACCCTGCTGGCCACCAGCTTTTACTACAACCGATACCGCCTGTTCGCGGAAAACCAGTCTAAGGAAAAATACCGGTACGGCGCCAGCTTCAGCCGACGCATCGACTACGCTCCGGTGGCCGATGCTTTCGAAACCAGCGCCACCGCCACCGAGGCCAATGTGAACGGCAGCTGGCAACTGGGCGCCCGGAACAACCGCCTGCAACTGGCCGGCAACCTCACCTACCGGCAACTGCAGATCGACAAGCCGGGCACGACAAGCCAGGAGCCGGGCGAGACCTATCTCGGCCGCACCGACCTCAATATGAGCCTGTTCAAAGGCGTTTTTCAGTCTAATACCACCTATGAGATCGGCTCGGGGCAGGAGCCGAAAGTCGAGTTCACCTACGTGCGCGTCAACCCCGGCGAAGGCAATTACATCTGGCTGGATTCGCTGTACAACAATGACGGCATCATCCAGCCCAACGAAATGGAAGTCGCCCCGTTCCAGGACCTGGCCGATTATGTGCGCATCACTGCCATTACCGATGAGTTCATCCGCACCGACAACGTCAACCTCAACCAGAGCCTCCGCCTCAACCCGAAGGCCATCTGGTACAACCAGGAAGGCCTGCGCCGTTTCCTGGCCCGGCTGTCCACCATTTCCACCCTCAGCATCAAGCGCAAGACGCAGGAGGCAGAAGGCGTTACCCCCTACAACCCGTTCCAGCTCGACGTGGCGGATACCGCCCTGGTGGCCGTTACCTCCAATATCCGCAACGTGCTGTTCTTCAACCAGGCCGACCCCGTCTACGACCTGCAGCTCGGCATGACGGACAACCGCAACAAGTTTGTACAGACCTCCGGCTTCGAAAGCCGCCGCAACAGCGAACAGTACCTTCAGGGCCGCTGGAACATCTCCCGAAGCTGGAGCGCCCGCCTGTCCTTCACACAAGGCCTGCGCACCAGCGATTCCGAATTCTTCAACAACAAAGATTACCGCATCGAATCGCTGAACCTCTCTCCGGAACTGTCCTTTCTGCCCGGCAAGAACTTTCGCACTACGCTGAAGTACCAGCTCCAACTCGATGAGAACACCCTGGAGCAGGGCGGAGAATCTTCTCGCCGCCACGACTTCAACCTGGATGCCCGCTATAACCGGTCCACAAAAAGCACCTTGCAACTACGCGTGTCCTACGTACAGGTCGAATTTGACGGCAATCCCAATTCGCCGGTGGGCTTCGCCATGCTCAACGGCCTGCAGCGCGGCCGCAACTTCCTCTGGAACCTGAGCCTCGACCGGCAACTGGCCAGGAATATCCTCCTCAGCATCAGCTACGAAGGCCGGAAGACAGGCGAGGCCCGGATGGTACATACGGGAAGAGCACAAGTGGCGGCGAACTTTTAGGCGGGATCCGGGATTCGTGGATTCGTGGAATCGTGGATTCGTATGCTGGCCCCCGAATCCCGAACAACGAACCCCGAATAACGAATCCCGAACAACGAATCCCACTCAATTTCCCCTCTCCAGGCAACCGAACGCCTGTTATTTTGTTTTTCAAATCAAAAAGCGAAACATGCAAAAATTTTGTTATTCCATATTTTTTGCCTTTTTGGCCATTGCCAGCTGGGCGCAACCGGCCAGTTCGGCTCAATACGCCCCCACGGCAGAAGAGAATGCGTTGCTGTGGGAGATCAGCGGCAAGGAGCTAAAAGAACCCTCCTATCTGTTCGGCACCATCCACATGATCGGCAAGGAGGACTATTTCCTGACGGAGGCCACCAGGGAGGCTTTTGGGAAAGCCCAGCAGGTCACTTTCGAGATCGACATGGAGGATATGATGGATTTCACCAAGCTGATGCCGCTGATGATGAAGGCCTTCATGTCTAACGACACCACATTGAGCGACCTGCTTAGCGAGGAAGACTACGGGCTAGTCAGGGAGCACTTCGAGTCCATAGGCTTGCCCATCATGTTCCTGGAGCGCATCAAGCCCATGTTCCTTTCCGCCCTCGGTGGCGAGGATATGTTCAGCATGGGCGGCGGCGACAGTGAAGTGGTTTCCTATGAAATGGAACTCATGCAGATGGCCCAACAGCGCCGCCTGCCCATCGAGGGGCTGGAGACGGCCGAGTACCAGATGAGCATGTTCGACAGCATCCCCTACAAGGTGCAGGCCGAAATGCTGGTCGAAACCATCAAGTCCGAGAATACCGACAACGGGCAGTTCAAACAGATGGTGGAGCTCTACAAGAACCAGGACCTGCTGGGCATGCAAACCATGATGGAGGACGAGGCTTCCGGCATCGGCGGCTACGAGGACCTCCTGCTGGTGCGCCGCAACCGCAACTGGATACCGGTGATGGGCGAAATGATGAAGGCCGGGCCTACCTTCTTCGCCGTCGGCGCCGGCCACCTGGGAGGGGACGAAGGCGTAGTGGCGCTGCTGCGGGAAATGGGGTATACGGTGAAGCCGGTGAGATAAGCGCGGCTTCAGCGCGCCGGTTTTTGGGTGGACGGCGGTAGACGGGCGGCCTTAGAAGACACAGGGAGTGTTCCCAATTTTCACCCGGCTGAGGAATTTATCCGGCTGCGATAACAGACGTGGCGAGGACGGGCGGTGTTTTTACGAGAGTGTTCAGAAATGTGTGTCTGCCTGCATGTTTTGAAACACAAAGTTCACAGAGAAACACAGAGTATTCGCTTGACAGCGAATGCTTTATGCCGTCTTTGCGCAAGGGACTGTTCGCGATTCGCTGTTCGCCGTTCGCAAGTTCCTGAAAATCAAAGGGGGGGGGTTCGAAAGACACAGAAAAATGAACTATCCCACCACAACTCTGTGCCACCTGTAGCCAGAAACAAAGACACAACGTTTTGAACAGCCCCCAGAGAACTGGACCATCCCCTACAGAAGGACGTCAACCGCACACCGTACACCCGTACACCGCACACCGTACACCGTACACCGTACACCGTACACCGTACAACCGTACACCGCACACCGTACACCGCACAACCGTACACCGTACACCGTACACCGCACACCGTACACCGTACACCGTACACCGCACACCGTACACCGTACACCGTACACCGTATAACCGTACACCGCACACCGTACACCGTACACCGTACACCGTACACCGTACAACCGTACACCGTACACCGCACACCGCACACCGCACACCCAAAATCCCTCCCGGTGACTTTCGTCACTGTTTTTCCGGGAAAAAATGTGCATTTTGGTTTAACTTTTTCCCTGTACCGCCCTTTATCGGGCTCCAACATCCCAAAATGTCTGGCAAGCTATGATCAAGTGCGGGGCAATTTTTTCACCAAAATGCTCCTGCTTATGTTTATCCGAGAAATACCCAATGCGATGAGCG
>JAGFJE010000438.1 GCA_024103175.1 Phaeodactylibacter sp. | reverse complement strand
TTCGGTACCGTCTCTGCGAGCCGGTTAAAATTCGGCGGTTTTTACCCGGAAGAGTTTAGCGAAGACGGGCGGCGTTCGCTTGCCCGAGGAGGGCCCCCGCAAGCGCGAACACCGAACAGCGAACAGCGAATAGCAGTTGGGGGCTCCATATCGAACCCGGACTAAATACTGTAAGCCAGCTTAAAAAACATTTAAAAAATACTATATTGAGCCTCGTTTAAAAAAAAAAAACGGGCGTCTCCCGGCCGTACTGTCCGTTTTGGCATGATTATAGATACTATTATCGGTATTAAATATTAGTTTTGCGCCCGCAAGGCTCACAGGGCAGAAGGGTTCGGCAAATACATTCCGCAACCTGCACAACTGTTACCATAATCCCATCTGAACCGCATGGAGCGGCCGACAGGACGTAAGAACACCCTGTCATTCATGCCGCTTTTACAAGAATGAATAGAATTATGACTGCTCAGATCGAGAAAAGGGAAATTGGTAACCTCATCCTGGAAAATATTCCGGAGATCCCTGAATCCCTTAATAAACAGTTAACCCACTATCACAATACCCGCGACGCTCACCTGGCCGACTGGCTGAACCGGGGGCAAGGGCTGTTGATCAGCACCCGTTTTGGGGAATCTGCACAGCTGCACATCGTGGAAAGCCCCAGCGCAACCCGCCAGCAGGCTACTTTTTTCCCCGAACCCATATTCAGCGCCAGCGTGTGCCCGGCGCCCGGCGCCAATGGATTTCTTTTTGCCAAGGACGTCGGCGGCAACGAAAACTACCAGTTGTACTATTTCAACCTGGACACCGGGCGCTATTTCATGCTGACCGACGGCGTTTCCAAACACGGCAGCGGCCTTTGGAACCGGCAGGGCACCGCTATTGCCTACAACAGCACCAAGGGCAATTCAAAAGACCACGGCCTGTACCTCTACACCTTTGGCGAAATGCCCGGCGAGCGCCTCCTCTTTGAAGAGGAAGGTTACTGGTACCCCATCGACTGGTCGCCCTGCGGGAACCACCTCACCGTCATCAACTACCGGTCGATCAACGAGAGTTTTCTGTACCGCCTGGATATCCGCAACGGCAGCCTGGCCCCCATACTGGCCAAAAAGGATGTTGCCTGCCGCGGCGGGTTCTGGAATGCCGACGGCACCGAGATCTTTTATGCTTCCGATGAATTTTCCGAATACCGCCAGCTCACGCGCTATGATGTGGCCACAGGGCGCCATAAAGCCATTGCCGGGCCCCTGCCCTGGGAAGTGGAGGCCATGCGCTTTTCTCCGGATGGGCGCTATCTTGCCTTTGTCCTGAATGACGATGGCATTTCCCGCCTTTATTTTATGAACGCCGCTACCGAGGAGCACCACCCTTTTCCCGGCCTTCCGGACGGTGTGGTCAGTTCTCTGCGCTGGCACCCCGATGGCAAGAAACTCGCCATTACGGTAGATACGCCCCAGGCGCCGGCAGATGTCTATGTTGTTAACCTGCAGGATTCCACCGCCTGCCGCTGGACGTACAGCGAGGCGGGAGGGCTGGACCCCAGCCTTTTTATCCGGCCGAAGCTGATCCATTACCCCACTTTCGACCTGGTGGACGGCCAACCCAGGCAGATCCCCGCTTTCTATTTTAAACCAAAACCAAATAAGCCTTCGGGGCCTTTTCCCGTATTGATCTACATACACGGCGGCCCCGAGAGCCAGTACCGCCCCTGCTTTTCTCCGACCTTTCAGTACTATCTGAACGAACTGGGCATTGCGGTCATCGCCCCGAATGTGCGGGGCTCTTCCGGCTATGGAAAGAGCTTTCTCAAGCTCGATAACGGTTTCAAACGAGAGGACTCCGTAAAAGATATCGGCAAGCTGCTCGACTGGGTGGAAGCCCAACCGGAACTGGACCATTCTCGGGTCGCCGTCATTGGCGGCTCCTATGGCGGATATATGGTCTTGTCCTCAATGGCCCACTTCAACAGCCGGCTCCGCTGCGGCATCGATATCGTAGGCATCAGCAATTTTGTGACGTTCCTGGAAAACACCAAATCGTACCGCCGCAATCTGCGCCGCGTGGAATACGGTGACGAACGCGACCCCCGCATGCGCCGCCACCTGGAACAAATCTCCCCCACTGCCAACGCCCATAAGATCACTAAGCCTATGCTGATCGTGCAGGGGCTCAACGACCCCCGCGTGCCGGCAAGCGAAGCCGAGCAAATGCTCCATGCCATCCGCAGGAACGGAGGCGAGGCCTGGTACCTGCTGGCCAAAGACGAAGGCCACGGTTTCCGCAAAAAAGAAAACCGGGATTATTATAACAAGGCGGTGATCTTGTTCCTGCAGCGGTATTTGCTGTAAGTTGATGGCCAGGTTGTTTTACTATGGTTTGGAAGTTCAGAAAAACGGCCTGGGTTGAGGTTTTTTGGCCGTTGTTTCGGTGGACGAGAATTTTGGACTCTTTTGGTGGGCTGGATGAGCCTTTGGGGCGGAGGGGGCGCGGTCTATTTATAGGGCGGGCCTCCAGGTCCGCTAAAACCTGCTTCATGCAGGTTTTTTAGTATGATATTGCCTTTTCAGGGGCTGCCAAAGGCAGCCTTCGCGGACCTGGAGGTCCGCGCTCCTGTTAAAGTCCTAAAGTAGAAGTTGGAGCATATATCAACGCTGTGCTATACATCTGTACGATTCTTTATGCCGGTTGGGAAGCTATGCTCGCCAGAGGTAGCGAAAACAGGGGGTTGGCGCCTTGCTCATTGCCCCAAGGCT
>JAGFJE010000430.1 GCA_024103175.1 Phaeodactylibacter sp. | reverse complement strand
GTTCGAAGCGATTTTCCGAAGACCTCAATCTTATCTCTTGGTCCGGAAATAAGCCCCACGATGTGCTTGAGAGTGGTAGATTTACCGGCACCGTTTTCACCCACAAAAGCGAAGATAGAATTTGCTGGAATAGTAAGATTCAGTTTATCGAGTATGAATTTTTTTTTGCTATATGCAAAACTTAATTCCTCTATTTTGACAATGCAGGAAGGGTTATTCATATTGTTTTTGATATTCATTTAAGAGAGAAACTATTCTTTTTAGCAAAAAATCACTCCCCCCATCTGTAAAATGAACCACAATTGCAGCTCTGTTCGCAGGAAAATAATACGCATAAGTGTCCCACATACCCATATGTCCCCAAACAGGATTACCATATAAAGTCTTCACTTCTACCCCCAGCCTGTAATTTTCATCATCTCCATTTAACGGCGTGGATGCTAACATCAATTCTAAAGTAGCTGGCTCCTTGAAGACATCATGATTAAACAAACGGTAGAAAAATTTACTTAAATCGCTAGTTGTAGAAATCAAACCGCCGCTATACAAATTAGCTGTAGGGTTCATCATGCTATAATTGACTCTTTTGTAATAGCAAGCAACTTGAGGAAGATTATTTTTAGGTGGCTGGATGGATTCCTGCCAAGTAGATACTAAACCTAGCTTTTCTAATTGAAGTAACTGATTAAATGCATCTCCTAATTGCAAATTCGTAACGTTTTCAATAATCTCGCCCAAAATTAGATGTTCTGTATCTCCTCCAAAGAATCGAGCTTCACCAGGGCGCCACATAGGTTCGCCCCATTTTACTATTCCTTCAAGTACTTCTGTACGAGTCCATTGCTTTTGTGGATTGGCCAAGACAATTGGTACATAGGGTGACGGGGTGCGTTCAGTGCCAAACGCATAATCATAAAATCCAGCCGTAAGATTTAGACAGTGCCGTATGGTAATTTTAGCAGTTTCGTAACCGTCCGCTACTAAAATCGAATCATGATAAGCAGCAATATATTTGGAAATCGGATCATCAACAGATAATTTACCCTCTTCCTGTAGCCTGAAAATTGCAGCAGCAACAAATGTTTTTGCAACACTGGCAATTCGAAAAGGTTGGTTGATTACAAAATTGGTACGGTTTTCTATGTCACTTACACCCGCCGTTCCAGTCCAAAAAATCGAGTCATTTGGAGCATAAACTGTAAGGCTCACGCCAGGCGTCCAGGCAAACTTTGAAGAAACAATGTAGTTCAACTCTTTTTGTAACAATTGAGGCAAAGGAACTTTATCGCCTACACAACTGCTTATTAATAAAATAATTACAAGAAAATTTACAAGCCGGAAGTCTTTCACTAAAATGAAAAATTAATGATTACTAATGACGGCAAGTTAACTCAAGCTTAGTTTTTCTCATTGTAAAAATTCGTCAAAAAACTGATATCCGGCCTCAACTTCAAAAGATTTGGTTGACTCACGAGTTGAGAAGGACTCATGCCTGTAAATTTTCTGACCTCCTTTATAAAATGACTTTGATCAAAATAACCGTATTTTACCACATAGTCCATCCAACTTGTGTTCTTTGTTGCAACTAGGTTAGCTATAGCATTTTTGAATCTTTTTAGTGTAGAAAATTGTTTGGGGTTAATGCCGGTTTCCGCCTTAAACCTCCTTTCAATAGTGCTGTATGAATATTTTGTGTGTTGCCGGATATTATCCAAAGAAAAATCATTTCCCCATTCATCCATCAATTCAGAAAGAAAGCCATGGTTAGGAGAAAACCTTTCTTTCAGAAAGTCGAGTATTTCATCAGCTATCACATCAGTATGAAGCTTTGACAGATGGTTTTGTAGTCTATTTATCTTATCTCCGAAAATCAAATCGGCCTCTATAATCGGATTATTAATCAGGTCTGTGGGTTTAACAGAAATGAAGGGAAGTAGCCCTGCGATAGCCTTGCTTTTAAAAGAAATGATGGCAAATCTTGGGAGTAAGGAAAAGTCATTGTGAATTTTATCATGTAAAAAAGAGAATAGAACGCTCTTTGAAGTTCTCCTCACTTGGTTTTTGTACTGGTATTCAATATAGCCGGCCAATGGTATTAATAACTCTGGAGTAATACCTGGGTAAGATATCAGATTCGCAGAATGAGATTTCTGGACAGGTAAGTTTTCTCCTATCCAAATGTTTTCTATGTAATTGTTAATGCATTCCAATTATCTCTTAATTATCTACAACGGCCAGCACATACGGCGCGCCGCCGCTTAGGCGGCGTGATCGTTATGTGCCTTGTTAGGCCTCGTGTTTACCTTTACTCTCCAGATACCATCTCATATTCAAACTTGAACGGCGTATTGGTCCGCTTGGAGGCGTCCAGGATCTCTATCCTTATTATGTTCCCTTCTCTGTCATAATCCAGGATTATGCCCGGTTTAGATTCGTCAGACTCATAAATCGCTGAATCTGAAAGTTGTATCAACAGGATATCTACTTCTTGGTCATACTTAATCTTCATCTTGCCAGTATTTTTCGATTTTACTTGTACGGTATACCGTTATCACTAAATTAGGCCGTTTGATGATATTCACAAACACTCTCACTAAAAAGTTCCTTTTCTCTTCTGCAAAGTATTCGATCGACTGATAAATCAACTTTTCCGGCCCTTGTCGGATAGTCTGCTGGGGAGTAGAAATTATTCCTAACACCATCTCCTCAGAAATCCCTCGCTCTCTCATTTGTTCGCGGGCATGATTAGATATCCTAATTTCTGCCATTGTCAATTCAATTTTAATATCCTCTTTCTGTATTACTTTTTGATTGGAAATTTGATCTTATTATTATCATGAGGCCTAACGGGCCGGGTCTGCGGCGTTCCGAAGCGGAGGATTTCAAGGGAATCTTTTTCGCGAAGCGAAAAATTTTTTTTGAAATCCGGAGTCTCGGAATGCGCGCCGACACAGTGTTCTGCGCAGTCCGACCGACCGTTTAGGGAGGGAGGGCGGAGCAGGGCACTGTGTCGGCGCGCATAGCGCAGGCCCGGCCCGTTCATGCGCAGTCCGACCGAAGGGAGGATTGCGCATGAACGGGTGTATATCAACGAATTCGTTGATATTTTCGCTTTCAGCGCTTGAATGCAGGCCAAGCCCCCCCTTTCCTTCCTGTATTTCTGTAAGTTCATCCCAACAAGCTCTACTCCGTCCTCCAAATCTAACAATGTATTCCACTCGGAGCAAGCCAATCCAATTTTTTTCTCAAATGTCCTTCGATAAGCCGGCCCAAACCGGTTTTGCCGCCATAACGCCTATCAACCAATAACCACAGTCAGCTCGCAGCAGGGTTAACCAACCTTGCCCACTACGGCGGCGGCGCCTCCCCATGCTTCCGCTTTTTCCGGAAGTAAGCGCGCAGGAAGATATTGTGCCGCATGGCCCTCATGTTCTCATTGAAGCGGGCCGAGCCCTGTTCGATGTTCCGCATCGTTTCCGCAAGGCTACTGGCGAAGGCCGTGTCCCGCAGCAACAAAGCGGCCGTCCCTTCCCCTTCGGCCAACTGCTCCATAGCCGTCTTGAGCATAGCGCCGGAGGCGGAGATCTCTTCAGCGGAGCGCTGCAGTTCTTCCAGGAAAGGCATCGCTTTTTCCGCCAGGGTGTCGATCTGGCTGATTGAAGTATTGATGTTGGCAATGACGGTGGTATCGTACAGCAACTGGTTCAGCAGGCCGGAGCCGTCTTCCACTTCGCCGACCAGGCCCTGAAGCTGGCGGCCGGTGGCCGCAAGGTGGCGGGAGGTAGCCTGCAGGTTATAAATGGACTCCCGCAGGCCGATGGCAAGGGTCGTGTCCCGCAGCAGCAGGGCAAGCGTCCCCTTCCCCCTGGTCATGTAGTTGGTAATGCGCAGCAGGTCATTGGAGATCAGGGCGATATTTTCGTTGGTCTTGCCCAGCGTATTGAGCAGTTCTTCGGGTTTGACCCGGCTGTAGGAGGCGATCACATCCCCTTCCTCGATCATGGGCGCCTCCCCCTTCCCCGGGCTGATGTTGACCAGCATGCTGCCCACCAGTCCGTCCGAGCCGATGCTGGCTACCGCATCTTTCTTGATGTAGGGCCGCACCTTTTCTTCTATCCTCATTCTGACTTCTACCGTGCTATCATTCAACAGGACGATCTTCTCCACCGTCCCCACGTTAATGCCGGAGTACCGAACGTTATTGCCCGGCTGCAGGCCGTTCACATTGCCGAAAATGGAGCTGACGTGGAAATTTTGGCCGAACATATTCTCCTGGGTTCCTATTAGATAAACACCTAAAATAAAAAGCGCCACCCCAACAGTGATGAAGAATCCGAGCTTTACCGTGTTTTCCGTTCTTTTTGCCATAATTGGATAGTGATAAAAAACGAGCCGTTCCTTTGAGGCTCATCTTTCCGTATTTTTTATTTGAAAAATGCCTGGACCCGCGGGTCCGTCGATTTTGATAATTCTGCATACGTCCCCTCCGCATGGTTTCTGCCGTCGATCAGGATGATCATCCGGTTGGAGATCACCCGCGCGCAATCCATATCATGGGTGATGATCAGGGCGGAGGCCTGGTACCGGCGCTGCACTTTCAGCATCAGTTCGATGATCTCCTTGGCGGTAATGGGGTCCAGCCCGCTGGTGGGCTCATCGTACAGGATGATCTTTGGGCGCAGGATAAGGGTGCGCGCCAGGGCGACCCGGCGCTGCATGCCTCCGGAAAGTTCCTCGGGCATCAGGCCGATGGTATGGGCCAACCCCACGCTCTCCAGGGTCTCAACGATGAGAGACTCCACATCCTGTCCTTTCATCTTTTCCGGGTGCCGCCGCAGGGGGAATTCCAGGTTTTCCCGCACCGTCATGCTGTCGTACAGGGCGCTGCCCTGAAAGAGGAAGCCCACCTCGGTGCGCAGCCGGTCCATTTCGTACTGGTTCAGCTGGGGGATGGGCTGGCCCAGCACTTCCAGCACTCCGGAGTCGGGCTCCAGCAGGCGCACGATGCATTTGAGCAGCACCGACTTGCCGGAGCCTGACTTGCCCACGATCACCAGGTTTTCTCCCCCGTACAGGTCGAGGCTGAAGCCGTTGAGCACCTGTTGCTCTCCGAATGATTTGTACAGATCTTCAATGTGGATCAGTGATTCCATTGCTACGGCTGTTCGGTGTTTGGTGTTTGGTTTTCGCGTTCCGGAAGCCATTTCCATGCATTTCTACACATTTCCTCGCATTTCCACTTATTTCACAAATCAAAAAAGATGTCCGCTACCAGTACTGCAATAAAGTCGAGCACGAACAGGAGCATGGAAGCCACCACCACTGCGGTATTGGCGGCGCGCCCCACGCCTACCGTCCCCTTCTGGGAATTGTAACCCTTGTAACAACCGATCAGGCCGATGGCAAACCCGAAGAAGAAGGTTTTGATCGTGGCCGGCATCAGGTCGCCGAAGCTCAGCTGCCGGAATACTTTATTGAAAAAAAGCTGGAAGGAAACATCCCCTTTCATATTCTCCACCAGGAAGGAGCCGAACAGCGCGACCGCATCACCGAAAATGACCAGCAGGGGGATCATCAGGGTGGTGGCCAGGATGCGGGTCACCACCAGGTATTTGAAGGGGTTGGTGCCCGATACTTCCATGGCGGCGATCTGCTCGGTCACTTTCATCGAGCCCAGCTCCGCCCCGATGCTGGAGCCGATCTTGCCGGCGCAGATCAGGGCGATGACGACCGGGCCGATCTCTCGTATGATGGAGACGCCTACCATAGCGGGCATATAGGCCTCGGCGCCGAAGTCCTCCATCGTCGGCCGGGTCTGCAGGGTGAGCACCAGGCCCATGATCAGGCCGGTCATCCCGACCAGGAACAGGGATTGATTGCCGACGATGTAACACTGGTGCAGCAGTTCCCGCCACTCGAAGGGCCGCCGGTACACCTCGCTGAAAAACCGGCGGGCGAAAAGCCATACCTCACCGGTTTCCTTCAGGTACCTTCTCAGGCCGGAACGTTGGAAATAGGTGGTTGCCATTGGTTTTGGTTATTCGTCATAATAATAACAATCTGAGAGCCGGCTTGTATCGCATGGGGGGGGGTGGCGCATGGGTGTATTGGTTAATTGGTGTAACCGAACCTACGAGCTACGAAAAGCCTTGCGTGCAGGGCTACTACATCCCCGGGCTACAACAGCGCCACCCGGTCGGCTGCCAGCAGGCCCGAGAGCACGGCTCCATCCATATAACCGCCGAACTCCGGTGATGTTTCCGTGCCGGACAGGAAAAGGCGGCCATTCATCAGTGGGCGGGAGAAAGCGGGGTGGCCGCTGTTCTGATGAGGAAGGATGTAGCCATTGTAGTTGTGGTGGGTAAAGGGTTCAAGGGCCCAGGGCCAATCGATGTAGGAGAGGTAGTTGGCGGCTTCCAGGCCAAAGAGCTTCACCAATTGGCGCAGGACCATCTCCCGCCGGTCGTCTTCTTTCAACTGGGCGGCGCCGGCCGAAAGGAAGCCCTTGAGGGCGAAGGCCGTCTCTTCAAAATTGGTATGGTCGTAGATCTCGGTAGCCGGGCCGGCCTGGCTGTAGGCGGTGCCGGCGAAGCCGTGTTCCCGCCAGAAAGGCTTGTCGTATTCCACGGCAAATTTCACCGATTCGCTCATCCAGGTGTGCGTCTGCGCCATCAGGCCGAGGATCTCCGGAGGCAGAGCCGGGGTGAAGCGAACCGTCTTGGCCAATAACCCGGGCGGCAGGGTGGAAACGGCAAAGCGGCAGGGGTATTCCTTTCCGCCCCGGGCAGTGATCAGCAGGCCGCCCGGCTGTTCCCGGATCTCCTCCACCGGAGTCCCCAGGCGTATATTGTCTTCCCCGATGCGGCCGATCAGGGCTTTGACCAGCGTGCTGCTTCCCCCCAGTATCCGGTGGTAGGGCTCTTCCGATTCCGGCAGTTCGAACCGCTGGGCCGGAGCGAAAGACATGGATTCCAGCAGGGCGATCCCCCGGCTGTGCTGGTCAAAATACCTAACGCCCAGTTCCAGCAGCAACCCAATGAGGTGCTGGTGCTTATCGCCAAACCAGGTGGCGCCCATTTCCAGGGGAGTGCCCCTCCCCTCCCCCTTAAGGGTCCAGATACGCCCACCGTAGCGGCTCCGCGCTTCCAGGACAAGCGCCGGAATGCCCATTTTCTTCAGTTCGTAGGCGGTGACCAGCCCGCTCAGGCCGGCGCCGATGATGATGATTTGGTTCATTGAATCGTAGTTTCATGGCCGAGGGCGGTTGCCGGTGCGGCTAGACCGAATTAACGGGCGATTTCGCAGGCGCTTAACATTCTGGGTCACAGCAGCTGGAATTCCCCCTTGGCCACCCGTCTAACGTTGGACACTATTGATAGCCAAGATGTTGCGGAACGCCCCAAGTCATTCCGACTTCCGCGTTCCGACTTCCGACTTTGTCCAACGCTAGAATGGTGGCCTCCCCCTTTATTTCGCACCGCTTTTGCTGGTGCGAATAGATGCCGACATCTAAAAGATGTTCCATGCCTTGAACATCTGCTACGGGATCTGTTTAAGGGCCAACCGCAGCAACAACACCCACGGCAGCCCATGCAGCACAAAATCAAACCAGTCGATAAGGCCCATGCCTACGGCGCCGCCGCGGATCCATTTGATCTTGCCCCAGATGTGTGGTTCAGGGAAATAGGGCGCCAGCCCCAGAGTGAGGCACAGGGCCAGGATGATCTTCCAGTTGTCGAGGTATTTGGCCATGGTTTTGCTTTGCTTCAAAAGGTCTTCCAGATCTCGCAGATCTGTTTATCGGAGGCAAATATCCGATAGTTCCGGGAAAAATCAGGCATTTGGCAAAGGCAATATGTATCACGAACAAACAGGGGCGGATACTGCTGGCCTGTATGGTTGAGGGACTGGACAGGTTTCTACCCGTCGCTCCTGCTTTCCGCCGACACTTTCGCCAGCTTCTTCTTCCGGTACTGGGAGGGAGACATGCCCGTGTGGGCTTTGAAAGCTTTGTTAAACGAGGTTTTGTTATTGAAGCCCGACTCGTAGGCGATGGCAATCACGTAACGGCCCTTATACCGGGGGTCGGCCAGCAGGCGCCTGGCATGCTCGACGCGGTATTCATTGATGAAATCGGAGAAGCTTTTTCCCAGTTGCTCGTTGAGCACCTGGGAAAGGTGGTGGACAGAAATATCCAGCTGTTCGGCCAGGCCCGACAGCCGCAGTTCGTTATCCAGGTAGGGTTTCTCCCTTTCAACGTATTCAAGCACGCGGCCCAGCAAAGAGCGGGAAGCGGAAGGGGTGAGGGAGGAGTTCTGGTATTTCGGCGCCAGGAAAGCCTTTGGCCAGAGCTCACCGGCAAAAATCTCGGGCTGGCGGTAGCCCAGATACCCTACCATATAAATGGCAACCGTCATGGCAAGGGAAATGCCATAATCCCACTCGATATGGAAGAAGGGCGTCCGTATGAGGATGTAATAAGAGGCATTTCCCAGCACAAAGCCCATATAAAGCCCAAGCAGGGTGCGCGACCAGTTTCGGCGTATCAGCGCACTGTCGTCCGCTTCACCGGAAAGCCGCCAGAAGCCGTTGCGGCGCAAATACCAGTACGCCAGCACGGCATAGGCCGAAAGGTGCAGGATGAAGAGGAAATCCTGAAAACCGAACATCGGAAAGAAGGGCCAGTGGATCTGCTCGGCCATCTCCTGGTTGCCGGCGCGGAAAGCTGCTTTCACCGCCGGATCCGTCAGGTAGTAAGGCAGGCGGTTGATCAGCGCCAGCAAAGCCGGCACGAAATGCAGGGCGTCCCGGCGCCGAAGCTCATCTTCCGGGTTGAGCGCTTTAAAATAGAGAAAGGCCAGGGGGCCGAAGACAAAAATGAGCGGGATGTACCAGGAGTCCGCCCAAGGAAACCAGGTGATGTACTTCGTCCAGTGCAGTACATATTCCGAGAGGGTGAGGGCGAAAGCAAGGAGAAAGGCGCCGAGAAGCCGGTTGGCCACATGGTTGCCCTGCCGGTTAAAAAAGAGAATGGCGGCAAGGAAGTACCCATGAGCGGCCGCCAGAATGAAGAAACTGGCCCAGGTATCTAATGAGGGGGTGGCGGTTTCCATCGCTTTTCTTTCCTGCTAATTTAAGAAAAAAAGCCGGGGCGGATCAACAGCATGAGAAAGGCAGGTGACAAAGGCCCCAAAAAGATAATATCCACTTTCCCGGGCAGAATAGCAGCGAAGGCCCGGGGCTAAGCGTTATCCGGTTACCCGGTTAAATCAAAATCATGGAAAAAACGACCTTCTTCCTGGCCCTGGCCCTTTCCTCAGGCCTCCTGTTCACAGGATGTATAGAACCCTCAGTGGATATTCCGGAACAGGTTGCCGGCCTGGCCCCCATCTACTACGAAGGCGACTGGCGCGACATCGGCGCCGAACCGCCTCAACCCATCCGCGAACTGTTCAAGATCTATTATAAAGACAGTATTATTTTCGCCGGCGAATCCCTGAAGGGTATCCATGTGATCGATAACACCGACCCCTTCTATCCGGAAACCATAAAGTTCATACGCATCCCCGGCAATTCGGACATCGCCATCAAAGGCAACACCTTGTACGCCAACAACCTCTCCGACCTGGTAGCGATAGATATCGGCAACCTGGATGACATCCGCGTCCTCGACCGTGTGCGAAACGCTTTTCCCGGCGGCGGCTCCCCCCTGCCCGACAACTACTTCGGCTTTTTCGAATGCCCCGACACCAGTATGGGCGCCGTCGTCGGCTGGGCGGAAAAGGTGCTGGAACGGCCGGAATGCTGGAGGTAAAGGAAAGGATTGAAGGAATGAGGGAATTTTACCCGGCTGAGCACAGCGAAGACGGGGAAGGAATGATTTAAGGCCCTCATTCAATCATTCACTAATTCAATAATTCAATAATTCATTCATTTCACAATGGCCCGAAACCTGATCACCGCCCTCCTCCTCACCGCCCTCTGGAGCTGCGCCGAAAGCGACAGCGAAGCGGCTTTTTCCGACTCCAACACCGGTACGGGCGGCTCCCTGGCGCGCTTCACCATTGTGGGAGATTATCTGTACACCGTTGACAACACCACGTTGAACAGCTTTGACATCAGCGCGGCAGGCGAGATAAAGCCCCGCGAGTCTATCCTGGTGGGCGAAGGCGTGGAGACGATCTTTCCGCTGAGCGGCTTCCTGTTTCTCGGCACCCGGAGCGGGATGCTGATCTACCGCATCCAGCAGGGGGGCGTGCCGCAATTCGTCAGCAATTATCAGCATGTGGTCAGCTGCGACCCCGTGGTAGCCAATAACGAGTATGCCTACGTCACCCTGAGAGCCTCCGATTGCAGGGAGGCCGGCCCCGGCGCCGCCGACCTGCTGGAGATCATTGACATCAGTAACATCACCAATCCCCACGTTGTAGCCAGCTACGGCATGGATAGCCCTTTCGGCCTCGGGCTGGACGGGCAGACGCTCTTCCTCTGCGAGGGCGCCGGCGGCCTGAAGGTCTTCGATGTGGCCAACCCACAGAATATTCAGCTGCTTCATCACCTCACCAATTTCAACGCCATCGACGTTATCCCCCTCGACGGCCTGCTCCTGGTTATCGGGCCAGACCGCATCGTACAACTGGACTACACCAACATCGATGACATCAGGGTGATCTCGGAAATATCGATCGGCGTATGAGGAAGCGGAGCATTCTGGTTATGATCCTGGGGCTCGGGCTGATCCAGGGAGCTTTCGCCAGGACGGAGCAGTTAGTCGGTTATTGGTTGCCGGTTGATAGTTCTCAGGCAGGCCAGGCAACAAACAACGAACGACTTCCCTCACCGGCCGCCGCTCCCCGCCTCAACCTCAAAAACGGAACCCTCAGCCTGTTCGACCCCTACGCTCCCAGCTTTAACATCGCTGTGGAACACATCATCCGCCCCCGCCTCTACGCCCACCTGGAAGGCGGGCCGCTCGTCAACCTGCGCTTCTTCCCGGAGCCCGCCGTTGACAACCTGAAAGGCTACCGTTTCAGGGGCGCCATCCGCTACTACCTGCGGCCCAATGAGCGGGGAGACTTCGCTCCTTTTATCGAGCTGATGTACGCCCATCAGTATACCGATGCCGATATAGAGGGAGATTTCAGCCGGAACAACGAGTGGGGCTGGTACCGGCAGCGCCTCACCTACCACATGGAGCAACGCAAGCACGGCGGCTTCATCAACATGGGCCTGCAGCAGGTCTACGCCAAGGGGTTCATCTTCGAATTCGGGGCGGGCCTGGGCGTGCGCAACAAACGGGAAGATTTCAGCGGCGTGCCGCCTGACGCCGATTTCCGCACCAACGGAGCGCTGGGATGGGAATATTCTACTTTTGGCAACAGCCCGAATGTAGCCGCCGTACAGGTGTACATCAACCTGGGGTATGTGTTGAAGTGAGGTTCTAAAAACGGCTATTACCACCTGCTCACCTTTTCTCCTTCCAGCCTTTCACCAGCCGCCCGATCTCCTCTTTTTCTTCCTCGTAAAAATTATCTTCCGGATTGGCGGCAGCCAGCTTTGCTACTGTCTCGGCAGCGTTGACAGCGCCCGCATAGTCCTCCTGAGCGGCCAGGATACGCGCCTTTATCCAGTAGTTCCAGGGCATTTCCTGCTGATCGATAGACTGCTGAACATACTGCAGGGCCGGGGTGGGCTGGCCCACCCAGAGCAGGAAATCGGCCGCCCGGGCATTGATGCGCCATTTTTCGTCATCCGGGGCGGCGGCGAGGGCCGTGGTGATCTCCATCACGGCCTTCTGCATGGCGTCCACCCGGAGGCGAAGGTAAAAGCGCAGCTTTTCCCAACTCAGCAGGATGTATCCATTCTCTACATTCTGGCCAATGACCTCGTACCGCAGATGCTCCTGGTTGGCCTGCCTGGAAAATTGGGCGTCAACGTCTACCCGGAGGGCATCTTCGGCCTGGCTGTAGTCATAGGCGCCCCATTGCCCCCAGTTTTTACTGAAGACAGCCGTCCATTTGCCCTCCTCCCGGGGTATCAGGAAAAATGCATACCGCCCGGCCGGCAGCGGCTGGCCCTCGATCTCCACCGCCGTACTGAACTCGATCGTGGTAGCTTCATCGGCCCCGGCCCGCCAGGGTTCTCCGTAGGGAACCAGGCCGCCCCAGATCTCCCGCCCCAGCACGGCCGGAGAAGAGTACTGTATAGAAACCTCGGTGTAGCCTATGGTATAGGAAACGCCGGCCCTGGGGCTTTTGCGGGGAAGGTTAAGCTCCTGAGCCATCGTGATCGAAGTGAACAGGAACAGGCCGCTTAGCATCAGAATGATCTTGGTTTTCATGGCTTATCGTGTAGCTTGATTGAAATTTTCAAAAAATCATTACGAAAGTAATTATTATTTTTATAATCATTATATTCATAACGACATTTCACCGGCGCCCCTCTGTTCATATCAACTCCGCAGGGCGGCCAATGTTCTGCCCGGCAGAGAAGGAATTTACCCGGGAAGCCAATTTTTGGGCGCCCCGATTTTAGATATTGAAAAAAAATAAATTAGTTTTGGGGAGTAACAAGTACGGCCTGTCCCAAAACCGGATCTCATGAAACTTATCTACTCTCTCCCGCTCCTCGTTATCGTTTTATGCCTGTGGTACAGCCCTGCCCGGGGCCAGGCGCTGAAGGGCCCTACTGCCGCCGAGATCTACCGCGATGCCGAAGCTGCGCTCCTGGAAGGAAAGGCAGAACAGGCGCTGAAGCTATTCGAACGCAGCCTGAAGGCCCAGCCTGGCCTGAGCGCCGCCCGCCGCGGTATGGGGCTCTGCTATGTACTGCTACGCGACTACCCGCGGGCCATCGAGCATTATGAGGCGGTGCTGGAGTCCGACTCTCTCTTTTCCCGGGCGCTCTATTATCAGCTCGGCGAGGCCCACTACAAGGCCGGGAACCATAAAGAGGCCCTGAAATACTTCCATCGCTTTGAGGAATTGCAGCAGGTAAAGGCCGATACCTTCAGCATGAACACGGAGCGTGAACTCGAGGAGGAGGAGCGCTACCTGGCCAAGCTACAGGGCAACATGCGAGCATGTGAAGTGACGCTGGACTCCATCAAATTCATTAACATCACCAAGGTGGCCAACCTCGGCAACGCCGTCAACTCAAAAGATGACGATTATTTCCCCTTTATCACCAATGACCAGGAACGGCTTTTTTTCACCCGCAAGATGAGCAAAGGGGAGGAAGACCTGTTCGAAAGCCGGCTGGTGGACGGGAAGTGGTCCAGAGGCGCCTCCGTAAAGGCCGTTAATACCAGTAAGGACGAAGGCATGTGCACCCTGGTCCGCGATGGCCGCCGCCTGTATTTTACGGCCTGCGGGCGCGAAGCCGGCTTTGGCGTTTGCGACATCTGGGAGGCCCTCGTCAGTGCGGAGGGCGAGATCGGCGAAGCCACCCCTCTGAAGGGGTTTGCCAACTCCGCCCGGTGGGAGTCACAGGCCTCCATCAGCTGTGATGGCAGCACCATCTTTTTCGCCAGCGACCGCGAAGGGGGAATCGGCAAGTCCGACCTCTACTACAGCAAAAGGCAGGCCGACGGCAGCTGGAGCGAACCCGTCAACCTCGGGCCCAAGATCAATACCGAAGACTACGAGGAGGCCCCCTTCATCACCAATGACGGCCGCACTTTGTACTTCTCTTCCTACGGCCACCCCGGCATGGGCGACCAGGACATTTTCATGAGCTGGCGCAATGAGGAGGACGAAGAATGGAGCATCCCCATCAACCTGGGCCCGCCCGTAAATACCGCTTTCCGCGAACTGGGCCTCTACCTCTCCGCCGACGGCAGCACCGGGTATTTCGCCTCCGAACGCCCCGGCGGTTTCGGCAAGCTCGACATCTATTCTTTTCAACTCGACGAGCAGCTCTACAGCGAACCCGTCACTTTCGTGGAAGGGCTGGTCGTTGACAGCGCCCTGGACATGGCCGTTGCCGCTACGGTCAATTTTCCCGACAGGCCCTCCATTACTACCGGCCCCGACGGCCGCTTTTTCCTCTGCATCCCCGCCGGTGAATCCCTGGATGTAAGCATCGACAAAAAGTACTTCCACCCCTACCACAATGTATTCCTCATTCCCGAGTGGGACAATAAGCAGTTCTATACCATCGAGATCCTGCTCAAGTCCGTCTTCCAATTTCCGGAGCCGCAGCGCCCCGCAACCAGAGACACCGCCTCGGTTGCCGCCAGCGTGAAGCGGAACCTGGTGGAATACCACCATACCGTCTTCTTCGGTTTTGACAAAACCGATATGGATATAGACGAGCTGGAAAAACTCGACGCCTTCCTCAAGCCGTTCAAAGGCAGGAATGTCCAGCGCCTGGAGATCACCGGCTATGCCGATGACATCGGAACCGACATCTACAACATGATGCTCTCCGAAGAACGGGCCAAACAGGTGGCCCTGGTCGTCACCGAAAACGGGTTTAGCATCAACCAGATAAAACTGGATTACAAAGGCGAGATCATCAACGACAAACCGAAAGAGGAAAACCGGAAGGTGGAGCTGAAGGTGATCACTCTGGAGTGATTGGTTGATTAGGTTGATTGAGTTGATTGAGTTGATTGAGTTGATTAGGCCTAACTCCCCTAATCAACCTAATCAACCTAATCAACCTAATCAACCTAATCAACCAAACTCCTACCGGCTTCCCTCCACTTCCTCTTCAGCCATTTTTACCTCTTTGCGAGGCAGCATCTCATCGCGCATGGCGGTATGCATGACGAAGGAGGCGATGATGGTGGCCGCCTGCTTGAGGTCTTCTTCCACCAGGTGGTCTACATTGTCCATATTGGAGTGGTGGGTGCGGGCGAAGTAGGCCATGGGGTCCTGGATGAACTGAAAGCCGGGAATACCCACGGCATCGAAGGCCAGGTGGTCGGTCCCTCCGGTATTGGAAAGGCTCAGCGTACCGGCCCCCAGGTCTTTGAACGGCTCCAGCCAGGCCCGGAAGATAGCCGCCACATCGGGGTTGCCCTGCAGGTATACGCCCCGGATCTTTCCCGTGCCGTTATCCAGGTTGTAATAAGCGGAGACTTTGGCCTGTTCGGGCTTGAGCGATTGCGGGTTGTAGGTGCCTTCCGGAAATTCGGCGAAGTGCTGGCCGGCATAGCCGCGGCTGCCAAGCAGGCCCTGCTCCTCCCCTGTCCAGAGCGCCAGGCGGAGGGTGCGGCGCGGGTGGATGCCTGTTTCTTTGATCACCTCCTGCAGGATCCTGGCCGCTTCCATCATCACGGTGGAGCCGGCGCCGTTGTCGGTCGCGCCGGTAGCCGCATGCCAGGAGTCGAAATGAGCGCCGAACATGACGATCTCATCCTTGAGGTCTGTCCCCGGGATCTCGGCAATGATGTTGTGCTCCATCCCGTCCGGGTTGGTGTAAGCGCCCTTCAGCTCCATGCTGAGGGTTACGGGGAAGCCCTTCTGGAGGAGGCGGAAAATGCGGTTGTAATGCTCTACCGCCAGCGTGGCCTGCGGAAGGACGTATACCCCTTCCTTTCGGGCATCGCCCCAATCGCCGCCGGTGCGGGCGCCGGAGACAAAAACGGTGCCCAGGTCGCCCTTATAGCTGCGGTCCAGCACGGCCAGGGGCTTCTCTTCTTCCAGGAACTGCCAGAGCAGTTTGTTGAACTGGAACCCGCCCAGGCGCTGGTAGTTGCGGCGGGGGCGGGGCGTAGGCATGGGCTCGTTGGCCAGCTCCAGCAGCCCTTCGGCATCGTAGCGTTGGGCGAAAGCTTCAAAAGGCTCTTCCACAACCCGAAGGGTATCCATCAGCACGAACTTGCCAGCGAGTTTTCCCTTGTACTTTTCCAGGTCCTCCTCAGAGCTTGCCTCCAGGTAAACTACCTCCCCGCTCACCAGGCCGTCGGTAGAGGCCGACCAGGCCTTGGGGTAAGCGATGACCGGCCAGTAATTGGGGGTATGAGCGTGCATCTCGAAATGCGCCAGCTCCCAGCCCCGGCCAAAGGGGCCCCATTCTTCCGTGTGGACATTTTCCAGGCCCCAGTCTTTGAGCTGTTGAACGGCCCATTCTGTAGCCTTGTCCAGCATGGGCGTCCCGGTCAGCCGCGGCCCGTAGGTATCGACGATCCAGCCCGCAACTTCCATGGCCCGGCTCTGCTCCAGGCCGTGCTTGCGGATGGCGTCCACGAGTTCCTGATTCACCTCTTCCTGGGTTAAAACCGGCCCCGACAGGCCCAGGATGAGTATACATACTAGTAAATAACGTGCCATAGTATTTCGGTTTTTAGCTAATTAATTGCCGAAGATACAACATTAAATGCTGTACAAATACCCTCAAGAGGGTATGAAAAAAGCGGATTTTAACATTTATGTTTTTCTTTAATCCAAAAAATACCCTTTTTATGGTATGCGCCGATTGCTTTGAAATTATATCTTTGCTTCGGGTGGAATTGAAACAAGAAAGACCGATTAAAAAACATTCCACTGCAAGACAAATTAGTTAATCCCTTAAACTGCATAATCCCATGACTACAGTAGCTATTCCTGCTGTTCCAAAGCTTTACCTCCTGCCGTATTGTATTTCCATTCTTATTTATCAGGCATTTTTCTCTACCGACAAGGCTGTGTTTTTTGTGCGTTAAGGGGCCCTTTTGAGGTATACCCGCACTAAAAGAACGAGCTATATTGCCTTTAACATAAGAATATTTACAATGCGAGCCTTGATACTGTTAAGCTTTATCCCTGCCGCTGCCCTTACGGTATTATACCCCACCCGGGGCATGGGCCAGTGCGCTCCTCCCGCGGCGCCGGCCGAGGCAAAAGCGGATGTGCTCAGGCTCAGCGGCAGCCACCAGGCCGTCAGTTGCCTGAAACAGCAGGAGGCAACCCCTCCCGTTGCCACCGCTCCCGGCAACGCCCAAACATCTCTGAGTTACCAGGACCAATACTTCAAACTGGGTTGTGCAGTTTCCGGATTTAAAGAATATTTCGCACCGTCCCGCTGGACGGTGGCCAAGATCAATGGTGACGGTGGGGTAGATGTCACCGGAGCTCCCAATTCGATATTGGTTGAAGGGGCCAATAGAGCTTCAGTAATTGCCACCCCCGGAAGCGCGGCGTCCTATCGGATCGCCATTCCCGCCAAAGGGTACGTGAGCTTTGACTGGGGTTATGTTGGGGGCTCCAACTTTTTAAATCAGCAGTTCTGGGTCGAAGTCAACGGGCAACCGGTGGAAACAATGACGAAAGAGCGTACGGACGGCTCTTTTTTCTCCAGTTTGCTCCTACCCGGCGATGAACTGGCGTTCAATATCACGGCCGCCAGAAAAGGCTTTGCGGTCCAGCTGTCCAACTTCGAGTTTCTCAGCAATGCCATCGGGGTGATCGAGCGGCGCTGGGAAGCCCATACCGAAGACGGCCTTGAGGGCCGCTTCACTCAATTTGTGAGCATCAAAAAACCAGACTTCACGAAGGTCATTTTCCCCGGCAATTGCGATGGGATAGATTATCCCCTGATCGAAAACGGGTCCTCTGCCGAACCGGTATGGACCGGCTATCCGGTAATTGACGAAGACGGTTCGGCCGCCACTACCCACGACCAGTACCCTCTATCCGGCGACGGATGTGCGTTTAACCTGAAATGGGAAGACGAATTGCTCTACGACCAGGGAGACTGTATTATCTTCCGGCACTGGGCCGTCAGCGATTACTGCGGCAATAACGTCCAGAAGCATACGCAGGTGATCAAAGTGCGGGGCGGATGCCCGGAGGGCGCCTCCGAACTCCCCTACGGCCAACACCACGGCGACGAAGGCGACACGCCCCCCCCCGGCCTATCGCCCCATTCTGCTTCCGCCCTGGCGCTGCAGCCCTCGCAGCAGGGCGCTTTCGATACAGTGGCCAGCCCGGGAGAGCCGCGGATATTACCGCCCACAGACTAAGCTGTTAATGGTTATTTTATCATAATAAAGTTTAAGTAGGTTTGTAAAGGGTTTCTCATACAGGACTTTCGGCAGAGAGCAAAGGCTCTCTGCCTTTTTTAAAGTTTGTCCGCAATTCAACCAATGGCCTCCGCCCGCACCCTTTCCCTACCGGCAGATATTTCGCATAGTACAATATTTAATTAGTGAGTGAACACTTTTGCTTCTTAACCTGAGGCGGCCCCGAAAGCCGCCTTTTTTTTTGGTCCTGGCCCCGAAAGGCAGTAAATTTCGGGATATTCAGTAAATTCGGACATTATGACGGAACAGGACCACCTCTTTTCAGAATTCCCCTCCACCACCAAGGCGGAATGGCTGGCTAAAGTCGAAAAAGACCTCAAAGGGAAACCACTCCAGGAGTTGCGCTGGCAACTGGAGGAAAACATAACCCTGGACCCCTTCTACCATCCCGAAGATATGGAAAGCGCGCCTGCCCCCTTGCAGGCCCCGAATGATTGGGAGATCGGCGAATATATAGAGGTAGAAGATATAAAAACGGCCAATGCCGCTCTGCTCGAGGGGCTGCAGGGCGGCGCCGAAGCGCCCTTGCTCCGCCTCAACCACCCGCTCAGCGCCGTCCGCCTCGAGGAACTGCTGGCGGGCGCCGAACTGTCTTTCATCTCCACCAACTTCGGCGAGTATTATACCGACAAAGAACCGTGGGCGCTTTTCCGGCATTTCACCACCCTCCTGGAAAAGCAGGGCGCCGACAAAAAAGCTGTTCGGGGCTCCATCGATTTCGACCCCCTGCTCGACTGGGCCCACCCGCCTGTCGACAAACTGGCGGAACTCATTCGGTATTGCCGGGACAACCTGCCTCATTTCCGCCCCTTCCAGGTCAATGCCCACCGCTTTCATTCCGGCCCGGACGACAGCTCCCTGGAACTGGCCTATACCATCGCCAAGGGAAGCGAATACCTGGCCCGCCTCACACAACAAGGCCTTTCGGCGGAAACCATCAACGCGCACATGCAGTTTTCCATCGCCATCAGCAAAAGCTATTTCGTAGAGATCGCCAAGCTGCGGGCACTGCGCATACTGTGGGCCAACGTCATGAAAGCCTATGGCGCCGCACAACCTCCTTTCCTGGCCGTCCACTTCGCCAAGGAAAGCCAGGACGACGAGCCCAATACGAACATGGTCAGGGCCAGCACCCAGGCCATGGCCGCCGTCATCGGCGGAGCGGACAAACTCTACGTACTGCCTGCCAACCACGCCCGGCAGGAACCCAGCACTTCCTTTAGCCGCCGCATCGCCCGCAATGTCCAACACCTCCTCAAAATGGAAAGCCACCTCCACCGGGTAATGGACCCCGGCGCCGGCAGCTATTATATCGAAAAACTCACCGAAAAGCTATCCGAACAGGCCTGGGAGCAATTCCGGGAAATGGAGAAAAGAGGAGAGTTTAAGTAATAATGGCCGGCCGGGCGACAAGAGCGGTGCATGGCCGCCTTCGCCTCTCTCTTGCTACGGGCCACATAAATGCAGCCCGTCCAAAACAAAAAATGCCCCCTCGGAGTCCCGAAGGGGCATTTCATTACTGTCGGGTGAATTTTATCCTTATTCCGGCAGGATTACCCTATCGATGGCGTGAATGACGCCATTGGTGGCTTGCACATCGGTGGCGATGATCTGAGCAGTATTGGCGCCGGCGATGATGGTCGGCGTCGCCGGGTCCAGGTCAATGGTGAAAGTCTCGCCCGACGCCAGGGTAGCGACCATCATATCGTCGCTGAGATCAGTAGACCGGACATTTCCGGCATCGGTCACGTGGTACAACAATACCGTTTCCAGGACGGTAGCCGGAATGTCAGCTACGGAGTTCCAGTCGGGGTTGGTGTCCAGCAGGGCCTGGAAAGCGGCATTCGTGGGCGCGAAGACCGTAAAGGGGCCGTCGCCGCTGAGCACATTCACAAAGTCGGTGCTCAGCCCGTCGGCAGTCAGCGCGGCCACCAGTGAGCTGAAGTTGGGGTCGGCAAGCGCGAAGGTAACGATACTTGGCGGGCTGATCACCTCGTTGATGACGTGGATCACGCCGTTATCTACCTCTACATCCGCAGCAGTAACGGAGGATGTGCCGTTGATCGTTACGCCGCCATCGGTGTTGATGAAAATACTGGTGGTGGCGTCGCCGAAGCCGGTGGCGCTGAGCGTAGAATAATAACGGGTAGTAAGGTCGCCGGACCGCACATCGCCGCTAAGTACATGGTTGGTCAGCACAGATACCAAAGCTTCTTTCGGGGTGTTATCAATGGTATTGGTGCCAATTGCGTCGAGGAAGGCCTGGAAAGCAGCGTTGTCGGGGGCAAAGACGGTGAAAGGGCCGTCGCCGCTCAGCACGCCATCCAGTTCAGCTTTCACTACCGCATCCCGCAGCAGGCTGAAGTTGTCGTCTCCCAGGACGTAATCGACCACCGTATTCGGCTCGTCCGGCATAGTCGTATCATCATCGTTGTCGCAAGCCGTGAAAGTTGTGGCTGCGCCCAGCATGAGCAGGCTGAACAGCCAAAGCATTGACTTCTTCATTGGTGTAATTTTAGGTTTAAGAAATGGTAATTGGTTGTCGTTTCGCCCGTCTAAACGGCGGTGAATAAGGGGATGTTCAGGCCTCATGGAAGGAATAAGCGCAATAAACCCGGTTTTGCTCAATCCTTTACATTCGGAGGGAAAGAATGGATTTTGACGGGATTTTTTTGAACAATTTGGAGGGGAGGGGGGCAGCAATACAGCCAAATAACAATTTAACCATACCCATCAGGCGGGAAACGGGCCAATAATTCCATAAGCCCATAACCAATTGAACTATAGCCCTTCCCCTATCACCGGCCAGAGCGCTTCCGCCAGGCGTTGGTGCAGCGTCGCGTCATCGGAGCGGAGGGGGGCGCCGGTTTCGGTAAGCAAAGTAGAAAGTGTTGCCCCGTTGGCATCGGCGGCGGCGGCGAGGGCGTCGGAATAATCGGAGGCCCGGGCAGAAGCCAGGATCAGGACCGGCACATCCGGCTGTTGGGTTCGAATGTGCCGCAGCAGCTTCCTTACATCACGAGCAAAAGCCTTGGGTGGCGTACGGCGGGCCTCATCGGCCTGCCCCAGTTCCAGGATGACCTGCTCCAGGGGGTAACCCAACAGGTAGCGCAGGCGCTCGGAGGCACCGGCGGCCGTTTCACCGGCCACACCGGCGTTGAGGATAGAAAGGGGCGCCTGTTTGGCGGCCAGGCGTTGCTGGAGGAGGGCGGCATATCCTTGCTCCGGAGGCAGGCCGCGGGCGACGGATAGGGTGCTGCCGAGAAGGAGGATCAGGGGCTGGCCGGGGGAGGGGGAGCCCTGGTGAAGAGGAGATGGGGAGAGGAGGTGAGCGGGTGATGGGGAAATGGAGATGGAAGGGGCGTCCTTTTCGGGACCGGAGGAAGAGGCGTCCGGGCTGCAGGCGGTGGGTAAGAACAACAGGAGCGGAAAGAGGTAGATAAAACTGATATTAAAATAACTCGCACGCCAATGGGAAATTCGCGCCCGAGGTGGCGTTATCGGGGCGCAATTTTCTATTGCGCTCGGATTTAAGCCTTGGGTTATACAAGAGTGTTTAGAGGGCATCCGTCTAGGGTTGGACAAAAAGCTTCGGGTGCGTGTACGATGTACGGAGCCAATGGCAGCCCACGGGCGTGTACGATGTACGAGCTTGTCCAACGTTAGACGGGTAGCCTGTTTAGAAATGTGTGTCTTGATTTTCAGCAACTTGCGAACGGCGCCCGTCCTCGTACCTCGGCCGGGTAAAAACAGCGAATCGCGAACAGTCCCTCTTTCCATTTTCAATGGTGTTTTTTATTGCCCTGCCCCTCCTTCAAAAACGCAATATTCCGCTTCATCCCCTCGTACTTCGTCCGCTTGACCGCAGACTTCCGAAACACCTCCCGGAACACCTCCTCGGTGATCTCCTCCCAGTCCCGCCTGTCCATTTTCAGCATATCCGGGTGGGGCTCGAACTCGGGCTCGCTGTGGGGGCGGGAGAAGCGGTTCCAGGGGCACACCTCCTGGCAGATGTCGCAGCCGAACATCCAGTTCTCGAACTTTCCGCGGTATTCCTCGGGGATGGCCTCCCTGAGTTCGATGGTGAAATAGGAGATGCATTTGCTGCCGTCCAGGATGTAGCCTTCCGGTGAGATGGCGTCGGTGGGGCAGGCGTCGATGCAACGGCGGCAGGTGCCACAGTAGTCCTTGATGGGGCCGTCATAGTCCAGTTCCAGGTCGAGGATCACTTCGGCCAGGAAGAAATAGGAGCCGGCGCGGGGGTGGATGAGCATGGTGTTCTTACCCATCCATCCCAGGCCCGAGCGGCGCGCCCAGTCGCGTTCGAGAACGGGGGCCGAATCGACGAATACGCGCCCTTCCACCTGGCCTATTTTTTCCTCGATGAAATGGAAAAGACGCTTCAGCTTATCTTTCAGTACAAAATGATAGTCTTTGCCGTAGGCGTATTTGGAGATCTTCGGTGCACTGGGGTTCTGTTCTTTTTTCGTGTAGTAGTTGTACATCAGGCTGATGACCGACCGGGCGCCGGGTACGAGCTTGCGGGGGTCGGTGCGTTTATCGAAATGCCGGGCCATGTAGGACATCTGCCCATGCATGCCCTTGTTGAGCCAGGCTTCCAGGCGGCGCGCCTCTTCATCCATGTGTTCTGCCCGTGAAATACCCACGAAGCTGAACCCCAGCCGTTTGGCTTCTTCCCTGATCCATCGGGTATGTTCTGAACGGTTCGGCATCGGTTCGGTTTATGTTTAAAAACCTTCAACTTTTGTATCCCGGGCACTTCAGCCCCCGAAAGGTAGGCAAGGCCGCCCGGATTTCCAAAAGCCGCCTGCCGGCAGCTCCCCGCTGATAAAAATCACTGGCTTTAGTGTCAATTGTCATTTGGTGTCCAAGGCTTAGGATGCATTTTTGATAATGTAAATAAGATCTTTTAACACCCTCGGGTACAAAACTCCTCACTCATGAACCCTAACTTTGAAATCACAGGCACCGGTTTATTAACGGGCGTGGGGATCGGAGTAGTACTCTTAATGGTCCTTATAGGAGTAATAAGAGCATATTTCCGCCGCAAGTCAAACAGCGACCTCGCTGAACAGTATCGAGACAAAAAGTGGGACTCTCCACTCGAAGCCCGTAACAAGTACCCGGACGTAGATGTTTTTCGCTATGGCGCCACCTTCTGGAGGCTGAGCCTGGCCGTAGTCCTGTTGTTGCTCATAGGCGCATTCAACTGGACACAGTACGAAAAAGAAGTCTACATTCCGGATGACGCATTATCGATGGACTTCGACGTAGAGATCGACGTACCGCGCAGCGCAACGCCCCCTCCTCCTCCTCCTCCGCCGCCGCCACCTTCCATTGAGGCTGTGCCGGACCTGGAGCTGATCGAGGAAGAAGATGTGGAATTCGTTGACCAGTCGGTTGACGCCAATACCTACATCGAAGCCCCGGTTTACCACGAATCCAAGAAAGAAGCGGCGCCGCCGCCGCCCCCTCCGCCGCCGCCCCCACCGGAACCGGAAGTAGAGGAGATCTTTAAGATCGTTGAAGAAATGCCGCGTTTCCCGGGTTGTGAAGACCTCACGGCCTCGATGGAAGAAAAACGGCAGTGCGCCAACAAAAAGTTGTTGGAGTTCATCTACGAAAACATCCGCTACCCGGCCGTTGCCCGCGATAATGGTATTGAGGGTACGGTAGTCGTCAGCTTCGTCGTCGACCAGAAAGGCTTTGTGAAAGACGCCCAGGTCGTTCGCGATATCGGCGGCGGTTGCGGGCAGGAAGCCCTCCGCATCGTCGAACTGATGAACAGCATGCCGAACCGCTGGACTCCCGGCAAACAGCGCGGGCGGGCAGTAAAAGTACTGTTCAACCTTCCGGTTAAGTTTAAACTGGAATACAACTAAAACGGAACTGAAGCTTTTACTTCAGCGCCAACTTTAGCATAGCAACGAAGCCACGGCGGATTCCTTCCGCCGTGGCTTCGTTGTTTATGTTTTTCGCTTTCAGGAAGCTACACCAAATGCGAACGCACCATCCAGGCGAGCTTTTCGTGCGCTTCCATCAGGGCGATGAGGAAGTCCTGCGTGCCGGCGTCACCGTATTTTTCCATTGCGGCATCCTGGCCTTTGCGCAAAGACTGTATGATCGCCTCGTGGTCATGAAGGATATTCTCCAGCATCTGATGGGCATCTCCGTTCAGGTGGTGGGTCTCCTCCAGGCGGGTGTACGCCCGGAATTCTTCCATAGAACCGGGGGCAAAAAAACCAATGCTGCGGATGCGCTCGGCGATATCGTCGATGTGTACCGCTAGGGCCGTATACTGCTCTTCAAAGAACGCGTGCAGGGGCTGGAAGTGGATGCCCGTTACGTTCCAGTGGTAATTGCGCAGCTTGATGTACAAGATGTTCTCATCTGCCAACAGGTGCTTGAGCATTTCGGCTACACCCTCGCGCTTTGCCGCCTGTATACCGATATTGACTTCAGCCTTTCCCTTGGCTATTTCCTTGGTTGTGATACTCATAATTATATGGTTTTATTTTTCAAGAAGAGTAGCATAATAAAACAGATGGCATTGGTTGAAAGTTGGGCGCCGGAGCCTGTTTTCTACTGCAAATACTGATCCATAAAGGCCGCCGGGGCCTTGTCCTTATCTTCCATCCAAAGGCGGCGATAGGCTCCGTCTTCGTCATACATGGAAGCCTGTTTTTGCGTATTGAAAACGCGGTCGCGGGGGTCATTGCCCACGCCGGCAGCGTACATCCAGTTGCCGTAATTGCTGCATACATCGTAGTCGATGAGCAAAGACTCGAACCAGGCGGCGCCCTTGCGCCAGTCCTGCTTCAACCGGTGAACGAGATAGGAGGCCACATTCTGCCGGCCCCGGTTGCTCATGAAGCCCGTAAACAGCAACTCCCGCATGTTGGCGTCCACGAAATCGTCTCCGGTGGCGCCGGTTTGCCAGCGGTAAAACACTTTGTCGTTATCTCTCCAGTTCACACTTTTGCCCTGAATACCGCCCGGAAAAAAGATCCGGCGGCCGTAGCGCATGGCCACCAGCCGGAAGTACTCCCGCCAGAGCAGTTCAAACTTAAGCCAGTAGGTTGACTTGTTGCGCTCCACTTCTGCTTCATAGCTTTCCACCTCATGGTAGATGGTGCGGGCCGAGATGCAGCCACGGGCCAGCCAGGGAGAAAACTTGGAAGAATAATCGGCGCCGATCAACCCGTTCCGGGTTTCCTTGTAGTTTGACAAGGATCCCGTGTTCCAGAAATAATGATCGAGCCGGGAGTAGGCCTCCATCTCTCCTCCTTTGAATTCCAGAACGGCCCTTTCATCAAAGGGAGGCGCCGGCTGGCCGAGGCTTTCGGGAGAAGGGATGCAGGTATCCGGCAGTTCCGGGACCGTGATCTCGTCGGGAGGGGAAACCGGAGCGGGGACTTTCGCATACCGCTCCACCCGTTTCCGGAACTGGGTAAAAACTTCCGGCAGCTGATCGACGGCAAAGGGCAGTTCTTCCGGGTGGAAAAGGGTGCTATTGTGATACAAGCGAACATCGAGGTATTCTTCCAGGGCCTTTTCTACCTGAATCTCCTCATGAGTATACGCTTTGGAGGCATACAGGCGGCGGCAGCGGAATTCCTGCGCCAGGCGGGACAGTTCCTTCTCCGGAAGGCCTTTCCGGACAATGAGGCCGCCGCCCTTGTCCCGCAGCGCCTCGCTGAGATCGTAGAGGCTCTCGAGCAGAAACCTCAGGCGGTAAGGCCCGGTGCGCCGGAACCCCCAGCGATCGCGCTCGAGGCGACGCTCATCCAGGATATAAACAGGGACGATTTCATCGCATTCGCCGATAGCTGTGAGGAGTGCGGGATTATCATCCAGCCGCAGGTCATCGCGAAACCACAGTATTGCTCGGGACATGTACGCAGGCTTACAGGTTAGTTTAATTGGCAGCGCCAAAAAGCAAAAGTGGAACAGGACAGGCAGTATATTGTTTAAGCCGAAGCAACGGAAATCAGCGATGCAGGCGAGGCACAACCAACCCGATAGCAGCCCCCACGGCATAGCCGGCCAGTACATCGGTCAGATAGTGCTTTCCTCCCCGTATCCGTAAATAGCCGGTAATGGCGGGAAGGATGGAAGCCGTTGTCCAGGCCAGGGCGTCATGCCGGTTGTCGGGGTTGAGGTCCGTATACATCCGGGCGCTGAGGAAAGACATGGTGGCCACCGTGGAAGTGTGGCCGGAAAAGAAGGACAGGCGGGCATCGCGTTCCAGCTTGGGAGGCAGGGGCGCATCGGGGTTGAAAACGAAGGGGCGGGGGCGGCGCACGCTTGACTTTGTCAGCTGCATGAACGCCAGGTTCATCAAAAGCCCTTCCAGGGCGATCAGCCCGTGCCTGCCGAATTTGTGATCGGTATTTTTATTCAGAAGCAAAGTAAGCGGAAGGGCCGGCGACGCCAGCAAAAATCCATCACTGAGGCGCTGGGCCGGAGGCGACCATTGCCGGGTTACCCAGCGGTCTATTTTCCAGACCCCATCGGGGCTGCCCTGCAGAAGGCGGACATCCTCCGGGCTCAACGGCTCCAACTGCCCGGCCATCAACAGGCCCGCGCCATACAGGCCGGCCCCGGCGCCGCCAACCCAGGCATCCCGGGAATCTGCCGGCCCGTATATGGACTGCCCGTTGAGCAAAAAGAAACAACAAATGAACAGGAGGAGTAAGCCAGTCTGTCTGGTCATGGAAACGGGGTTTTAGGTAAAATTAGAAATTTTCAGATAAATACCACCCCGGCGGTTTGCGGGACGTGGCCGCCAAACAATATAACGATTCACCAATCTATACTTGGTTGCAATAGGTTTTGTGCATTAGCCCTCCCAGCCCCTCAAATCCCCTAAAGGGGAAGTCCACCCACAAATGCACAAAACCTATTGCCGTTGAGTGTAACAATTACCAGAAGCTCAGCGCCCAAACCCGAAGGCAACAATACCACTATCCG
>JAGFJE010000405.1 GCA_024103175.1 Phaeodactylibacter sp. | reverse complement strand
GAAAAAGAAGGAGAAGAGCGTTATTCTTTTCATGAGTCTTAATTTTTTGTAATTAGGGTTGGGGGTAGGATAGTACACTGATCTTTTAAGATCCGTTAGGATTCTTTAAGATCAGTGTACCATCTCCAAACATGCTCTAACGAATAACAACGATCCGCTTTACCACCAGGCCTTTCTCCGTCCACACCCGAAGCAGGTAGGGGCCCGAGGGCAACCCGGCCACCGATAGCTCCGTTACATTCTCCCGGGTGATCAGCGGGCGGCCATCCATTCCCAATACCTGCACCCGCTGTACGGGATGTTCGGCGCTCTGGATGAACAGCCTGCCGCTGGCCGGCACCGGGAACACTTTCAGCCCTTCGGGGCCATCGGCCTCTTCGGTGGCGTTCAACACCTCGCCGATAGCGATCATCGAAGGCTGGGTTATGATCTCGGCCCACTCCTCGGCACTGTTAATGAGGCGCACATTTTCGACGTCCAGGATCATCTCATACTGCGTTCCCCGCATCATAAAGATCACATCCTGAATGGTGATGTGCAATTGGGCTATGGCGCCCTGCCCGGAGGCATTCTGCCCGTCGATACGGGTGAGGGCCACGTCGATGCGGCCGTCGGCATAGCGGTCGCGGCTCAGGGCGAGCAGGCCCTGGGGCGGTTGGCCCAGCCAGGAGGCGCCGAAGGACATGAAGGCGCTGCCGGGCTCCACCGCGGCGGTGTCATAGACGATGGTAAAGGCCAGGCCGTAGACATCCTCCGCCGGTGAGAGTTCATCGCCCAGCATGACGTCAAAAACCGCCGGCGCTCCCAGGGTGACCGTATCGGGGCGGATGTAGAGTACGGAGTTCAGCTGCCGGTTGGCCACCATCTCGCCTGCCGGGCGCCCCTCTCCCGGGGCCTGCAGGCCCCAGTTCTGAACGATGGCCAGCGTATCGGCGGCTTCGGCCAGGCCGTTGCCGTCGGTATCAATGTGTTTGTAGTTCACCAGGGAGAGCGGGGTAGTTTGGGGCCAATCCAGGGCCGGTTGCTGTACCCAGTCGATGCTGGCATTGGGGCGGGGCGGGCCGGCGGCGCCATAGGCCAGGCCGATGTTGAGCAGGTCGTAGTGGTTGACGGCCCCATCCGTATCCGTATCGCCGGGCCAGGCCTGAGGGTCGAGGGTGATCACCGATCCGCCGGTGACAGTTACCGGCAGAACGGAAACGCCGTCGGCCACCTCGATGATGGTGGGCACTGAAGAGATGGAAACGGTACTGATGCCCGGCAGGGAGGATGTAGTATAACAGAGGGTGAACAAGCTGGCGCCGTCGGGCAGGGCAAGCGGTTCCAGGGAGGCGCTAAACCAGGAAAAGCGCAGGAGGCCATTTGGCGTTTCTGCCAGGTTGAAGTTGTTCGAAGCCGTCAGGCCGGGCAGGGCGCCGAAGAGCAGGGAATCAAACCGGAGGCTCGCCGTATCCCAGCGCACGGTGAACTGCACGCTTACCACGCCGGTAAAATTGGCGGTGGTAATATCCAGGCAGACGGGGCTGCCGGGGTCCGCCGAAGTGCTTTCAACCGCAAGCTGCACCGCCTCGCCCGGGCTGTCGGGCGCCACCAGGACGGCGCCGTTCCGCCATTCGAATCCGATGGGCTGGCCGTTGCTGTCATAGGCTTCGGGGGCCTGGAGGCTCGTATGAAAACTGAGGGGGATGCCCTGCCCCGCGGGCGCCAGCACCCGGAAACACAACAGAAACAGGGGCGCCGGGCCGGAAATATCCAGCGGCGAGCCGCCGCTGCTCCAGTCCAGCTGGAAAATACCCAGGCCGGCATCCGCCGGGTTAAAACCGGAAGTGAGCAGGGCGGGCTGTACGGATTCCAGTTCCATAAAGCCGGGGTTCCACCGGATGGCCATCAGCAGGGAATCCAGATCCTGCATCTGCGTAGCGCTGACCTCCACACAAACCAGTTCTCCGGACAGGGCTGATGTTTCCTGGATCTCCAGCCGGCTGGGCGCCGGGCCGCACCCGTCCACATAAACCGGTTCTACATGGGTATTGCCGAGGGCATCGGTAATGGTGACGCTGTATGCCCCGGCGGTTGAAACGGCAATTGTCGACTGCAAGGTATCCGTTTGCACCTCGCCGGTGCTCCAGCTGAAGGTGTAGGGCGGTTGGGCCCCGCTCCAGACGATGACGGACACATCGATGCTCACCGAGTCTTCGGAGGGGAAGAACGTACATTCATAGTTTGACCCCACGCTGAAACCCTGAGGCGCCGACACGCAATCAACCACCGCCGGCGCCGGCTCATGCACCTCGCCGTTCGCATCGGTGATGGTGACGGAGTAGGCGCCGTTGGCCAGCCCTTCGTTCACGCTTACCAGAGGATCGACATCCACTTCGCCGTTGCTCCATGCAAAGGTATAGGGAGGCGTTCCGCCGCTCCATACCACCAGGCTGACATCGGCCAGGGCGGAATCGCCGCCGAAGAACCGGCACTCGTAAGAATAGGATGTCAGGAAGCCGGAACCCTGCCCGCAGTCCAGGTGGTAGGTATCCATGGCCAGCGTGCAGCCAGCCGCATCGGTAATGGTAACGGAATAATCGCCCGTTCCCGGCACGGTTATGGCGCTCGACTGCTGGGCGGTTTCCTCCTGGCCGGTGTTCCAGGTAAAAGTAAATGGGGCGAGGCCACCGGAAGTGACTGTGCAGGACAGGCTGGCGTTGTTTCCTGCACAATTGTAGCTATATTCAGCTTCTATACCGGACTCCCGGAGCACGAATGTACCGCCGGCCACCAGCCCCTGGGCATCGGTAACCTGCAGGCGGTAGTGCCCGGCGCCGGCGGCGGAGAGGTTCTGCCCGGTAGACACCGTACTGCCGTCCTCTCTCCAGTCGAAGGTATAAACCGGTTGCCCACCGCTGACGACAATATCCACCGAGCCGCCGGTTCCCGCCTGGCAATCGGGCGGCAGGGCGCAGGCGGAGGTGATGGCCGGCGCCGAACTGCCGCCGGCGTAGGCCCCCCCGTTCACCAGCGCATAACTGGGGAGCAGTTCGGTATTCGAATCGATAAACTCAATGCGGGTGGGAGCGCTGTCAAAGTAGACCGCATGGAGGCCCGCCAGGGCGGCCCGGGCTTCAAAACAGATAGAATACACCACCTGCCCGCCAGACACATCCACCCCGCTGAGTGTGGGTTCGAACCAGGAGGCGGACAAATAGCCATTGTCAACGGCCGAGGGTTGAGTCCCGAAAGAAGACGCCCCCAGGCCGGGCAGGTTGAAATTGTCAAGGTGGCTGTACCGGAGGGCCGCCGTGTCCCACCTCATGGTATACTGGAAACCCATCAGGTTGTCCACCCCTTCTGCCGTTACATCCAGGCAGACGATCTCGCCGGGCGGCGCCGGTTCAGTAGAAATGTACATGGAAAAACAGGAAGACTGCCCCGCGAGCCGGAACATCAGCAGGAGCGCCAGTAAACCGAGTAGATAATGTTTCATGTAAGCTGCAATTTTCGGCCTGTTAATGGAATTATAATTCGGACAGACGCTATTCGGCGGTTCGCGGTTCGCCGTTCGCGCCCCCGGTTCGCCATCCTGAATAGCTTCTTTGGACAGTACAAAAGTAGAATTACTGTTGCTTAGGAGAAAGTACATTATTTTTCAGTTATAGATTTTTTAGAAAAGCAATTAGCTCCATAGCTACTGCAAAAATGGATTTTATTGCTTTATTTTATAGATTTTTTTACTTTGAAACTTCGCCAATACATCAAAAAAACGGTTATTTATTTTTAAATAAACGACGCCCATGATCAATTCCAAGCTCACCGACGCGCTTCGCCAGCTTGATACCCGGGAACGGACGCGGTTCCGGGAACTGGTTTACTCTCCGTTTTTCAACAAGAACAGCAAGATACGCCGGCTGACGGACTACCT
>JAGFJE010000354.1 GCA_024103175.1 Phaeodactylibacter sp. | reverse complement strand
ACCGCCTGGGCAAATGCCCGCATAGCGGAAGCAAATGTGTCCCGTTCTTCCGATAACTTCAGGCTCAGAAAAGCCAGGACCATGGCGTCTTCTTTTTGCCCCTGGCTTTGAGTACGGGTGACATCTGAGAGCAATGACAGGCGAAGGGATTCGGCAAGGAGGCCGTTGCGGCGGGCCTTGTCGGCATTGGCTTCAGCCAACCGGCGGGCTTCCTCCTCTGCCACCTTCGCTGCAATTGCCTTTGCCTTCTCATCTTTAGCTGCCTGCTCTGCTTCCTGCGCCCGGTTCACCTGCGTCTGCAGTGCCGCCACCCATCGGCTCTGAACTTCGCGGATCAATTGGTTGATATCGTGCCCGGGCTCGAGGTTCGGGCAATCCAGGGCCAGCCAGAACCGGTTGGTGGCCTCGGGGAATTCTCCTCTGTTCATGGCTTGAATGCCTTCTTGCCGGATCTTCCGGTAGTCGCAGATGTCTTCGGGATCGCTTACCTGGGCGGCCGTATCGTGCGCAAAGAAGACGATTAGCGTTGACAATAGAAAGAATCTATACAGCATTTCGGGAAATTTAAAGTTAGAGCATAATGAATCGCGGAGCTGCTTGCCCCGAGGCAAACGTCATGGCAATTATGTAAAACGCTAAAATTGCAAATGAAGCCGCAGGCCTGCTCCGGCGAATGCGCCTTCCGGGCCGCCGGGAGACAAAATGGCGGGCGCCACCGTAAGGGAAGGCGCGCCATCCCGGGCACAATATTCATCGTAAAGCCCTTGCTTTCTTTTTGTGGCGCCCCACCGCCAGGCAAAACCGGCGGCGTCAACGGCCAGCAGCCCGATGCCTATATAAGTGAGCAGCCGGGCGGTATCGTCTTTACTTCGAGCCTCATCCAGGGCCGGCTGGGCCTCCTCGGCGCTGTCGCCGGAACGCCAGTGTTCCTCGTATCGCCCGTAAGCCTCAATTTTATCCTGGCGGTACACCTGGCCCAGGCCGATCAGCCCGCCTCCAACGAGGGCGGTGGCGTAATACGGCCACTGCCGTTCTACTCCGAAAGAGGGGCGCTCGCCGGAACAATCTACCTCGCCCATCAGGTGTTTCCAGACAACCAGAGTATAGGTTTTACCGTAATCGAGGCCCCGCTCGGTGCGGTCCGGCCAGGTGAGCGTTCCGGTATTTTTGTCTCTGCTGTCGGTCACCTCTCCCGGGGCGGGCGCCATGGGTAGGCCAGTAGAAGGCAGAATGGCAACCTGCAGGCGGTAATCCAGCCCCTTTTTGAGGCGCCCCTTGATTTGGTAATCTACCAGCAGGCCGCCGTCTTCCAGGCGAAGGGTGGTAATGGCCGGAAAGGCGCCGTCGCTGGCCCGCAGCGGCTGCTTCAGCTCCAGCGCCAGGCGCCCCTCCCGGGAGGTGACCGAAAAGCGGATGCTGTCGGTGGCCGACCGCAGCGGAAAGAGTTCCTGCCCGAACAAGAAGAACGGAAGCAGTGCGCAGGCGAGTAGGGAAAGGTGTTTTTTCATTGTCTTGGTGTATAAGCCCAGAAGGTTTTTCGGTATATAGAGAAAAAGAAATTATTATCATCAAGCATTCGGGTTTCGCCCCCTCCAATATATCCTTTTTTTCCGATAACAAAACTAAAGGCGCGCGCTCTGCCTCCATCGCGGAGGCGGCTG
>JAGFJE010000353.1 GCA_024103175.1 Phaeodactylibacter sp. | reverse complement strand
TGGAAGCATTGCAGCCCCACAATCCACTGAGGTAATCCGGCGGCGTATCGCAGAAGCCGTCGCTGGCGGTCCGGCAGTTGCTGCCGTTGACCCTTTCCACCGGCACGCTGAAGAAAGATCCACCAATAGAACTTGGCGTGGGGCTGTTGTAATCGTAGGTGGCGCCTTCCCATCCGTAAAAAGTATGGGGCAGGTCGAGATAGTGGCCCACTTCATGCGCCCAGGTGTGGTCATTGGCGCCCAGGCAGCTCCGGTTGATGGCCACACCGTCCTGGGTGGGGTGGTAATAGCCGCAGTTCCCCGCGGGGTCGCCGACGAAGTAGCAGTTGACCGTATTGGGGACATTGTTGGCGTCCATCATCTGGGCGCCGGCGCCGAAGTCGTGTTCGTAATAGTTGCTGTTGTTGATGTACCGGATATTTCCCTTGATGTAAAACTGTATGGCGGCCTGCTCGAAATCTTCATTGAGCCGGCAGAAGGCATTCAGCAGGCGGTCGGCCGGCAGGTGGCCGGTGCCGTCGTTCCTCCCTACGAGGTGAATGGTTATCGGCACGTAAAGCGTTGGCATCATCGAACGGTTTACCACCTGTGGGTTTTGCTGGTAGCGCTGTAGCCATTCGGACTTGTAGGCGGGGGTGCCGCAATAGCCCGGCTGCGCCTGTGCCTGGGCGGCCAGGCTTACGGTAAAAGCAAGAATGAGGAATGTGACAATTTTTTTCATACTGAATTGAAGCGTTTGATTGAAGAATGCAGGGGAGGAGGCGCTTGTTTTTTGAGGGCTACCGAACAACGAACGGCGGGCAACCAGCGACTCCACTCCTTGCATTCAGGCGTTATTATCCTTTTTGGTTTTGTATTTAAGACACTTAACGTCGCTCTTTTATTCCGTTACAACAACTTTCTGGATGAGCCTGCCTTTTTCCGTGTCCAGCCCCAGCAGGTAGAGGCCGGTTTCCAGGCCGCTGAGGCTCAGTTCGATGCTGGTTTCGCCCATGGGGAAATCCCGCCGGCCAAAAGCCCGCACCCGCTGCCCGGTGAGGTTGGCCAGGTACAGGCTGCCGGCGAAGCTGCTGGTAGTGGACAGGTTCACCGTCAAATGCTGGCCGCTGCTCAGGGGGTTCGGCATGGCGGCGAACCGCTCGACAAGTTCATTGGATGTAGTACCGACTGCGGCGCCGGTTTCAAATTTGAAAACCGAAGAGGCGGGCGCACAGGTGCGGTAGTTGTTCATCGGGGTGACGCGCCAGTAGTAAGTCCGGCTGGCCTGTAGGCCTTCCACGACTTTACTGCTGCCGAATACGAAATTCTCATACACGGTCAGCGATTCTGAAAAACTGGAGACCGGCGCTATTTCCAGCAGGTAGAAGTCGGCGCCGGGGATGTCTTCCCAGTCGAAGTTGATGGCGTTGTGGTAGCCCAGCACTTCGTCATCGGCGGGGAAAACCAGGCCGGGCGCCTCGTTCAGCTCGGTGAGGCTGGGAATGTGGCCGGAGCGGACGTAGGCGCGGCTGGGGCTGTTGTAATCCTGAAGCATCATGGCGATCTGCTCCTCGGAGAAGTGGTAATCTTCGGGGTCGCATTCCAGGAAGTAGCCCATGACCAGCCCTTCATCCACGTCGATCACTTCGCCATTGGGGTCCATGGTTCCGGCGTCGTAATCGCAATCGGGCCAGCCGAAGCCGAAGTTGTAATCCGGAGGCGTATCGCAGAGGAAGTCGCCGGCCACATTGCAGTTGGTGCGGTTCACGAATTCTACCGGGATAAAACTGAAAGGAGGGGTGGCGGACGTATTGGGCGCCGTGGTTAGCGTCACGGGGTTGCCGTGCTCGGCTTCATCGTAGGGTTCGCCGTCCCAGCCGTTGAAGGGGTGGAGCAGGCTGAACCAGTGCCCCAACTCGTGGATAAGGGTAGCCCCCCCTTTTTTGATCTCCGATTTGGACATCACCAGCCAGTCCCGCGTCGGAGTGGGGTCATTATAGCCCAGGATCACCCCCGGGCTGCCCATGTTGCAGTCATTGGCGCTATCTGTAATGAAAATGTTGATGGAGGCATTATCCCGGTTCAGGGCCATGATGGAGCCGAGGGTGTTGCAGTGGTTGTTGAATACCGCCGTATTGAAGATATAGTTCAGCTCGTCCTTGATGTAAAACTGGAGGCCTACTTCTTCGAATTCCTCATTCATGGTGCAAAGCTGGTCCATGACGCGGCGTTTGGAGATTACCCCGGAACCGTCGGTGCGCCCCACCAGGTGGAAGGTAACCGGCACATAAACGGTATTCCGGAACTGAACGGGGTTCTGCCGTTGGGCTTCCTTATTGGCCAGCAGCCGTTCGGTGATCAGATCCAGCGCTTCGCGCGAGGTGCCGCACCAGCCCCGGTGCTGGGCGGTTGCTTCGGCAAGCAGGCCCGTAAAAGCTAAAAGGGTGAGTAAAAGAGATCTAAACATGTTTGGAAATTTTAATTGTTAATTTCTGAATCGGCACAGGAGCGCCGTAAAAATAATTAAAATGCAGGCCTCCCGCCTCCGGGCCGGGATCACATATTTGGTCAGCTGGCAGATAAAGGCCGTAGGTATCGCCCTAAAGCGGCGTTTCGTTCCATATCTAAGTGAGCAGGTTTTTCTCAAAGCACCTTCGGTGGAGTGTCCGGGCTATTTCGGTTTAACGGTAAAATTCGCTAGCTTTGCACCGATTTCAGGGGTGTTTGATCTAAAATAGAGGTTAGACAGAAAGTAGACAGCATTTCGCTACATAAGGTTGAGCAAAGATCGGAAAAAATCTGTTTTATCCAATACAGATGTATCATATTTGCCTTGACACTAAGTAACATCAAACGAAAAATAACATGAGTAAAGTAACTGTTGTTGGAGCAGGTAACGTCGGCGCCACCTGCGCTAATGTCCTGGCTCACAAAGACCTGGTAAAAGAAATTGTGCTTCTGGATATCCAGGGCGACCTGGCCCGCGGCAAAGCGCTCGACAGTTGGCAGCAGGCCCCTATCGATTACTACAGCACGCACCTGAAGGGGACGGAAGATTACAAGGAGACGGCCAATTCCGACATCGTCGTCATCACCGCCGGCGTGCCCCGCAAGCCGGGCATGAGCCGGGATGACCTGATCTCCACCAACGCCAAGATCGTCAACATGGTGACGAAGTCCATCATGGAACATTCGAAAAACCCGATCATCATCGTGGTGTCCAACCCGTTAGACGTCATGACCTACGCCGCCTACAAGGCTTCCGGGCTGGACTCTACGCGCGTCTTCGGCATGGCCGGCATCCTGGATACTGCCCGCTACCGCGCTTTCCTGGCCGAAGCCCTGAAGGTCTCTCCCAAAGAAATTCAGGCCGTACTGATGGGCGGCCACGGCGACACCATGGTGCCGCTGCCCCGTTACACCACCGTTTCCGGCATCCCGGTTACCGAATTGATCGAAGATGACAAGCTGGACGCCATTGTCGAACGCACCAAAATGGGCGGAGGCGAGCTGGTCAAACTCATGGGCACCTCCGCCTGGTACGCCCCCGGCGCCGCCGCCGCTCAGATGGTGGAATCCATCGTACGCGACGAAAACCGCATCTTCCCCTGCTGCGCCCTGCTCAACGGCGAGTACGGTATGAAGGACATCTTCCTGGGCGTGCCGGTAAAACTGGGCGCCAAAGGCATTGTGCAAATGCTCGAGCTGAAACTGAATAAGGACGAAATGGAACTGCTGAAGTCTTCCGCCGGGCACGTGCGTGCGGTTATGGAGGTGTATGACGGGATGGGTGTTTAAGGAATGAAGGAATGAAGGAATGAAGGAATGAAGGAATGATGGAATGAATATTCAATCACTCGTTCCTTCATTCCCTCATTCCATTCTCTTTCCTGACAACTTTCCGGCCCTGTCGTTGTTGGACTGTTTATACATTCAAAAAATCGTAGCCGTATGGTTGGGGTAAAGAACATGGATGAAGAGCTGTTGAGCGATATGGAACTCAATACCGGCGAGACGCTCTTCAATTATTCTCTGCAGCACCCGGTGCTTCTGGTCTTTCTACGCCATTTTGGCTGTACCTTCTGCCGGGAGGCCCTGGCGGACATCGCCAAACAGCGTGAGAACATCGAAAGCCAGGGCACCAGGATCGTCTTCGTCCACATGACGACTGATGATATTGCCGAGCGTTATTTCAACCGGTATGGCCTGGAGGGCGCTGTCCATATCAGCGACCCGGAATGTAAGTTCTATGCGGCCTTCGGCCTGGTAAAGGGCAATTTCACCCAGCTTTTCGGCCTTTCTTCCTGGATACGGGGCTTCTCCGCCGGAGTGGTGGCCGGCCATGGCGTGGGCCCGCAGCTGGGCGACGGCTTCCAGATGCCGGGCGTGTTCGTCATCCAGGATGGGGAAGTGAAGAGCAGCTTCATCCACAAGCTGGCCTCGGACCGCCCCGACTACCTGGACCTGGTAAAGTGCTGCGCCATGGAGGAATGAAAGAACAACCTGGCGGCGGCTTTTCGCCGGCCGAGAACAATACAAGTGGGGTCGCCTTGAACTTTTCTCGGGGCGATCTTATTTTTAGTGTATGTCCCATAGACAGTCTTCTGCATTAATTGACACAAAATACAGTTCACTGGCATGATCGGTTGGAAGTTTTCAGAATTCGTTCCCGGAAAAGGTGAAGGCTCTACGTTTGACCAGCTGCTGAAGATCTTTCAGGAGTTGCTCGTCTACACTTCCGGGGACATCAGTGAGGCGCTTTCCTGGCTTACCGAGCTGGATAAGGAATACGGCCTGACCAATGAGGAATATGGAATGGCGGATTTCATCCAGGACCTTATCGACAAGGGATACATCCAGGAGGAAGGCCAGGGCAACCCCAATTTCGTGCCGACTTCCAAGATGGAGATCGCCATCCGGCAGAAAGCCCTGGAAGACGTGTTCGGCCAGCTGAAAAAATCCCGCCGCGGCAACCACAACACCCGCTTTGGCGGAGGAGGAGACGAACCCACTTCCGACATCCGCCCTTATGAGTTCGGCGACCGCCTCGACCAGCTCGCCGTTTCCGAGTCGCTCCGCAATGCCCAGATCAACCACGGCATTGATGATTTCCGGCTCACCCAGGAAGACCTGGAAGTGCAGGAAACCTACTACCAGGCACAGATGAGCACGGTGCTCATGATCGACATTTCCCACTCCATGATCCTCTACGGGGAAGACCGCATCACCCCGGCCAAAAAGGTGGCCATGGCCTTGTCGGAACTGATCACTACCCGATACCCCAAGGATACGCTCGATATCATCGTTTTCGGCAACGACGCCTGGCAGATCGAGATCAAAGACCTGCCCTATCTGCAGGTCGGGCCCTATCACACCAATACCATCGCCGGCCTGGAGCTGGCCATGGACCTGCTGCGCCGCCGCCGCAACCCCAACAAGCAGATCTTCATGATCACCGACGGCAAGCCCACCTGCATGAAAAAAGGCAAGCGCTACTACAAGAACAGCTTCGGACTGGACCGCAAGATCGTCAACCGCACCCTCACCCTGGCCCAGCGCTGCCGCAAGCTCGACATTCCCATCACTACCTTCATGATCGCCCGCGACCCCTACCTCATGCGCTTTGTAGACCAGTTCACCAAAGCCAATAACGGAAAGGCCTTCTACAGTAGCCTGCAGGGCCTGGGTGAGTACATCTTTATGGATTACAAGAACAATAAGGGAAAGCGGCACCGGAGGTAGGCGGGAAAGGAGCAGAAGGTGGATTGGTTATATTGCTATATTGCTAAATTGCTGTATTGTTTCCATAAAGCCGGCCATACAGCAATATAACCATTCAACAATATAACCATTTACCCATCCCTCATCCCCCCCATATTCGGATTGACAATAAACTGCTCCCTTTCCCGGATAAAAACCGTAGGCTTTTCCCCGGTGAAATGTTTGAAATCGCGAATGAAGTGAGCCTGGTCGGCGTATCCGGATTCGTAGGCGACTGCGGTAAGCTCCAGATGCTTATACCGGGCAAGTAAGCGGTTAACCTCATTCAGCCGGGCAAGGCGCATGTATCGTTTTGGGGTAAGCCCGATCTTTTGTTTGAACTCCCGTTCCAACTGCCGGGGGCTGATGTACGCTTTCGCCGCCAGCTCGTCCATGGAGATGAGCCCTTTTTTTCGGCGGATCATTTCGGCCGCCCGGTTCAGGTAATACAGTTCTGCGTTGTTTTTCTCCAGTTTTTTCCTCAGGAAGGCCTCGCTGAGGGCGAGCCGTTCGGACGAGCGCGCGGCCGTTCTCAGCCGGGAACAGAACTCCCTGAAGCCATGGCCGGCGAAGGACTCCATATCCATGAACCCGCTCCGGGCTTCGGCCGCCGTTATGCCCAGCACAGGAAGCAACCCTTCCGGCTTGAACCGGATGCCGAAAACATGCACCTGCCCTTTGAAGCGCACTTCGTAGGGTTGGGAAAACAGGCCGATCAGGGTATAGTCGGAGGAAGGATGGAATGCGGCGCCCTCGGGCAATTCACAGTGGAGGGCGGAAAGGTGGATGATGGCCTCCAGGTAACCGTTGGGCAGCACTTTCTGTGCCAGCAAATTGGCGTTTTCCGTATTGAAGCGCCCTTCCCAGAACAATTCTACAAAAGGCCGGAGGGGAGGGGAGGGCAGGTATTCTTTTATGGTGACACTCATGGCGTATTATTTTGGCTACCCGTCTAAGGTTGGACAGAAAGTGCCGGGGGCGTGTACGATGTACGGGCCATTGCCAGCCCCTGGCTATGTACGGTGTACGACGCCAGCCCAACCGCACATCGTACACTTTCGAGGCATCTCCATTTATAATGGATGCCGGGCAATAAGCCAACCGGCCCTAAAATACATAATGCCCGGATGCGATGCACGGCCAAATGAGTAAGCCCCCGGCTATTTCCAGCCAGAGGCTTACTGCATTATTAACCCGGCTTTTTTTTATCCGGCGGCGGCGGTGTCCACCCGGTTGGATCCCGTTGGCCACCAGGTTTGGTCGAAGGTGGCCACGATATTGTTGGCGCCTCCGAAAAAGCCGAGGACTTTGGCCTTGCCGGCGCCTACATTGCGGAAGTTGTGCGGTTCCATCTTGGGGACGACGACCAGGTTGTTTTTTGAGATCCTGGCCTTTTCGGCGCCGACGGTGGCCTCAATGTCTCCTTCCAGGACGATCAGCAGCTCCTCGGCGCTGTCCGTATGGGCGCCCAGTTCTTCACCGGGGTCCAGTTCGAAATATACGGTAGCGCAGTCTTTGGTGCCGTGCGCGCCCAGCAGGGGGAAGGTGGCCCTGCACCGCTGGCCGGGATTTTCCCGGGCTATGAATTCGGTCAGTTCGAGCTTATTCAGGTCTGTGGTGATCATGGTTTTGATTTTTTAAAGATTAATTAAATGGTAAGCAGTTTTTTTGGACAAATACTTAAGTCTACTTTGTTACTTTAAAATGGAGCCGCGTAGCGGCGGTACTCTTAGTTTGTAAATCCGGAGATGGCGACCCGCCCCTTTCCCTCACTGAGGAAGGAAGTTCCGACACCCCATATCTGCTTTTCATTGATCCACTGGTATTGGGGGTAGGCAGTGGAAAAATTCATAGTCAGGTACAGCTGGCCATTGCCGTCGGGCGTTACCACCATGGCTCCCTTTTCTTCCAGGGCGATGGTGGCGCCGTCGTCGGTGGTGATGGTGGCGTGCAGGGTGAGGATGAATTTGCCGTCCGCCCTGGCTTCAAAGTAGTCGACTCCTTTAATCCGGCCATTGATACCATCTCCGAAGATCCTCCCTTCGAAGGCAATGTCAAACCGGGCGCCCTGCGGTGGCAGGGGCTCCCGGCCGCTCACCAGGCTTTCCCAGCTCATACCGTATTCGGTAATGCCGGTGAGGTAAACCTCTTCGTCAAAGAGGTGTTCTACTTTTGTGTCTACACGCTGTTTTGCAATTCTCGCTTCCATTTTCGTCTGATTTTTGGTTTTAAAAAATATCTGCTACAAAGGTAGGGGCGTGGGAGAGGGGAGGATTGAAAAAAAACGACATGTGGGAAGTGGGAAGTGGGAAAGCGGAAGTCGGAATTTTTCGGGCTGAGTGCTGCCAAGATGGGGCTGAAGCGGCTTCCACCATTAAAAAATAGGGCTTCTTTAACAAAAGGAGGTGGGAAGTTTACCCGGCTGAGGTACGAGGACGGGGCGGAAATCGGAAATCGGAAGCTTGCCCGGCCGAGGTACGAGGACGGGTTTACCCGGCTGAGGGACGAAGGCGGGCTTGCCCGGAAGAGCGCAGGGAAGACGGGGCGGAAGTTTAGCCGCCCGGTTTTGACTAATGGCCGGCGCCGCTGAACAGAAAAGTGGTGCATAACAGACTAACCCGCTTCCGCTCTCCGTTTCAAGAGAGTCAGATTCTCACGTTCTAAACTGCAGTTTTTCAATGAAGAAAGTTTTGTTATTTATAGCCTTTGTCATCGGCGGGCTCGTTCAATCCTATGCACAGGAGAAAGCAGCGGTGTTTTCGCAGGAAGACATGGCCTTTCTCAAGGAGATGGAAGACACCTTGTCTTTGCTGGCCTACGCTGTGATCAACGATTCGCTGCCCGAGCACCGCTTCGGCGCCTGCCGGGAGATGATCCCCAAGCTGGTCAAGGCCCTGAAGGTGGAAAACTCCTTTCGCTATCCCTTTGAGCGGCTTAAGTCCGTTTCCATTCAATATCCGCAGGACAGCAGCTTCCGCATCTTCACCTGGCAACTCTATGTCGATAAGGAGGACTACCGTTACTATGGCGCTATACAGATGAATACGCCCGAATTGCAGTTGTTCCCCCTGATCGACCGGTCTTTTCAGGTGGAAAACCCGGAAGAGGCGGCTCTTTCGCCGGAGGAGTGGTACGGCAGCGTCTACTACAACCTGCTCGATGTGGATGGCCCGCAGGGAAAATACTATCTGCTCTTCGGCTTCGATGGCTACAGCTTTTTCCGCAAACGCAAGGTCATTGACGTCTTGTCCTTCCAGGAGGGTAAGCCGGTTTTCGGCGCCCCGGCCTTCGTGCACGAGGGCAATCAGCGCAAATTTCGGGTAGTTCGGCAATATTCGGCGGAGGTAAGTACCCGCTGCAATTACGACGAGATGCTGGAACTCATCATCTTCGACCACCTCATCACGCTGAACGGCCCGCACGGCGAAGGCCCCGTCAACTACCCGGACGGCAGCTACGAGGCCTACCGCCTGGAAAAGGGCCTTTGGCGGCACATCGAAAAGGTGTTCGACCAGGTCTCCGATGAGGCCCCGCGCCCCGCTCCCGTCCTGGATAACCGGGCGAAGGATATCTTTGGGAAGCAGTAGATGAGAAAAGTGCATTAGTGTATAAGTGAGGGCGCTCCGGAAAGTACTCCAAAGGAAAGAATGACTGGAGGAATGAAGGAATGAATACGAATCCCATATATTAAAGTCTTTTTTACAGGAACTAATATATATGAAATCATATTCATTCCTTCATTCTCTCGTTCCATCATTCCTTTAGGGCCTTTCCGGAGCGCCCTCATCAATACACCAATGCACCAGAACCACACCATCACCGTTCCCCGCACCGCTCACTACAGCACCATCGGCGCTGCCGGCGCCCACACCCGTTATTTCTGGATCGTTTGTCACGGCTACGGCCAACTGGCGCAGAATTTCATCCGCCCGTTTCAGGCTATTGCTGCGGAAGATACCTTCATTCTGGCGCCCGAGGGCTTATCGCGCTTTTACTGGGGCGGCTTCACCGGGGAGCCGGCGGCGTCCTGGATGACGCGGGAAGGCCGCCTGCATGAGATCGCCGATTATTCCAATTACCTTACCACGCTATACGATCTGTTCCTGGGCAGCATGCCGGCCGATGTGCGCATTATCCTGCTGGGGTTTTCCCAGGGTTGCGCCACACAGATGCGCTGGGCCATGCGCACCTTTCCTTCCTTTCACCACCTCATTTTCTGGGCGGGCAGCATCCCGGAAGACCTGGATTACCGACCCCGCCTCGGTTATTTTTCCGATAAGGCCCTGCACTTCGTCTATGGAGATCAGGACCAGTTTATAACGCCGGAGAGGGTAGCGCAGCAGCGGGAACTCATCCGCGCCAGTGGCCTTCAGCTTCAGGAGCATACCTTTGAGGGGAAGCATACCGTGGAAGAAGAACCCCTGCGCAGGATAGCCGGGCTGATACGAGGGGAGATTTGAAGCCTGGCCTTATCCTCTTAATAAAAACGAAGCCGCTTCATGAATTTTATCGATTGGTTTAGCCTTAATATACAAAATTGGATGCGGTACGTGGAAATAGCCACTATTTTTGAGTAAAAACAACCCAATGATCTCGGTCACCAACCTGTCCTACACCTATCCCCAAAGCAGCGGCCCGGCGGTGGATGACATCAGCTTCGAGGTTCCCAAAGGGGAAGTTTTCGGTTTTCTCGGCCCCAGCGGCGCCGGCAAGAGCACTACGCAGAAGATACTGATCCGCCTGCTGCAGGGCTTCCGGGGCGATGTCCGGGTAATGGGAAAACCGCTGGAGGCCTGGGGCAAGTCTTTTTACAACCACATCGGCGTGGGGTTCGAACTGCCCAATCATTTCGGCAAGCTTACGGCTTTGGAAAACTTGCGTTTCTTCGGTTCTTTCTACGACCGCCCGGTTCGCGGCCCTCTGGAATTGTTGAGGCTGGTGGGGCTGGAGGAGGACGCCGGCAAACGAGCCGGTGATTTTTCCAAAGGAATGAAAATGCGGCTCAACTTCGTCCGCGCCATCATGCACAGCCCGGAGCTCCTTTTCTTCGACGAGCCCACCAGCGGCCTGGACCCCGTCAATGCCCGCCGCATCAAGGACCTGATCATTGAACAGCGCGACGCCGGCAGGACCATCTTCCTGACCACCCATGTGATGCACGACGCGGAAGAACTCTGCGATCGCATCGCTTTTATCGTGAATGGGAAAATTGCCCTCATCGATGCGCCCAAAGCCCTGAAGCTGAAGTACGGCCGCCGCCTCGTCCGGGTGGAATACCTCAACGGAACCGTGCGCGAGGAGGAGTTCCCACTCGACGGCATCGGCAATAACGAAGGGTTCCTGCGCATCCTCCGGGAGGAGGAGGTGCAAACCATCCATACCGAAGAGGCTTCCCTGGATGACATTTTTATTAAAGTGACCGGGATGAGGCTTCTGTAGTTGTTGGTTGTTTATTGGTTCGGCAAACAGAAAACAAAAAAACCTCATGCAAAAACTCGCTATCGCCATAAAATGGGATCTTCTCCGGCAGTTCCGGTACAATATCGCCTATGCTGCCCTTCTGATCACCCTGATCTACATCCTGATCCTGCTCAACCTGCCGGAAGGGCCCTACCGGGAAAAGCTCCTCATTTTCCTCATTTTCAATGACCCGGCGGCGCTGGGCATGCTGTTTATCGGCTCTCTGTTCCTGTTCGAGCGCAGTGAGAATACCCTGCAGGCTATCTGTGTGCTTCCTTTATCCCGTGGCCACTATATTCTGTCCAAAACCCTGACGCTTACCGCCATCGCTCTGCTTTCCGCCCTGGCGATGGCCATTGGCGGTTATGGATGGGATTTCCGGCTTTTTTATTTCCTGGCCGGTATAGGCATGACGGCCACTCTTTTCACCCTGCTGGGCATGGCGGCGGTGGTGCCCTGCCGGAGTTTTAACCAGTACCTGCTCCGGGTTTCGGGCATACTGGTGCCGACGGCACTGCCTTTCCTTAACTTTTTCGGGGTCACCGATACCCTGTGGTGGTATCTTCTTCCCTCCCAGGCGAGTTTGTTGTTGCTGGAAGCGGCGTTCCTTTCGGTGGACGGCTGGAAGGTTGCCTATTCGTTCCTTTATCTCGGAGCCTGGAATGCCGGGGCTTTCTGGCTGGCGTCTTTCGCTTTACGGAACAAAATAAACCTGTAGGCATGCAAAAGTTGCTGAGATTGGCCTGGCTGGACTTCAACATGATTCTTCGGGAGCAGATGCTCTGGTTCATGCTCTTTGTGGTGCCGGGCCTCCAGTTCAGCCTGGCGTTGCTGCTGTTGCCGTGGCTGGAAAGGCAGTTTCCCGTTATGGCGGATTATCATCCGTTGATCCTCATGTTGATGACCCTGCAGGTGGTGACGAGCATCGGTTTTGTGCTGGCCTCCATGCTGCTCGACGAGCGGGATGAGCAGGTGCTCACCGCCCTGCGGGCCATGCCGGTGGGAGTAAATGCCTTTCTTTTTTACCGCTTGTCGATCGGCACTTTTATGGCCGTGCTGTTCAGCTATGCCATGCTGACGGCGCCGGGAATGGAGGGGCTGGGCCCGGCGGCCCGGTTTACGGCGGCATTGCTCTTCGCCAGCGCCGCGCCCATTACCACCCTGGCCCTGGCCGCTTTTTCCGGCAATAAGGTGGAAGGCCTGGCGGTATACAAAGGGCTGAGCCTCATCCTGATGATCCCGGCCGGAAGCTTCTTCCTCTCTTCCTGGGTAAACTACGTGCTGGGCATCGTGCCGGTATACTGGACCCTGCATTACGTAGACGAGGCTCTTGCGGGCAATATGGCCATCATGGAGTTGATACTGGCATTGGCCGCCCATGGGCTGGCCCTGTGGGGGCTCTTTGTGCTGTTCAAACGCCGGGTATTCTCCTGAATGCTTATTTGCAAGTTCTGAGAAAAAATCCAATCTTTATCGGTTAGCAGTTAAAGCCGCAGTTTACATTATGACCCTGACGAGAGCCCAGGCCAAACTATACCGGATCTTGCGCAAAGACATCATCCAGCACCTGATGTTCGGAGGGACGGTGCTCATCGTTGTCTTTTGTTACCTGGCCATTCACGCCTGGTACCAGGGCAAGGCCGAACTACTGGAGACCTTTGGCTACAAACGCGAGGCCTTTTTCAAAGTTTTCCGGGAAGCGCTGGGCTACACCCTCCTGCTGGGCCTGCCGGTTTATTTCAACCTGTTTTTCGTTTTTCAGGGGCGCCTGCAGACCTTGCTGGGGCGCAGCATTTTCCCCCGGGCGCGACTGAAGGACTGGTCGTTTTACCTGTTCCTTTTTCTGAGTTCCATCACCGCGATGATATTTTCCCTGCTCTACGTGCCGATCCTCCGCAGCGCTTTTGATATTGTCAACCAGGAGTGGTACGAGCTGACCATTGTGATCCTCTTTTTCATCCTGTGCACCACGGGCGTTTCTTACACCAAGCAGGCCATCGAACGCAGCCGCGAGCTGGAGCGCAAGGCCCGCCTGGAGTCTTTCCGCCGCCGCCGGGAAGCCGAGCGGGAACTGCACTTCATCAAAAAACAGATACGCCCCCACTTCCTCTTCAATACCCTGGCCAACCTGCAGGTGCTGGCCCACCGCAAGTCGGAGCACCTGCCCGCCCTGATCGGCGAACTGTCCCGCCTGCTGCGCTACCTGGTCTATCAGACCAATGAAAAACTGGTGCCCCTGGAAGACGAACTGCGCTTTATCAAAAGTTACCTGGAACTTCAGCGCCTGCAGGCTCCCAAAAATACCGAACTGGTATTCAAACTGGAAGGAGAGGTGAAACACAAACACCGCATTCCTCCCATGGTGTTGCTCCTGTTTGTGGAAAACTGTTTCAAGCACCACAGCGCCCGCTCCCCGCAGAAAGCTTTCATTCACCTTTGCTTCCGGATCGAAGAAGGCCGCCTCTATGCAAAGATCTCCAACAGCTACAAAGCCCACTTCCGCAATGAAGATACACTGGCCATCCGGGCCGACAGCGGCGTGGGCCTGCCTACTGCCATCGAAAACCTGGACCTGGTCTACAAGGATGATTACAAGCTGGATATCGACGCCGCTCAGGGCGTTTATTCCGTGTCACTCCAAGTCCCACTCTCATGAAGCGTAAATATACCTATATCGTCATCGAAGATGCGGAACTGCAGCGGGAGAACCTGATCGAACTGCTGAACACCCGGCTGGACCTGAAGTTTCTCGAAAGCTTCGAGAACGCCGAAGACGCCTACAATTATCTTGCCGACGAGGACAACCCCCGGCCCGACCTCATCTTTCTGGATATTGAAATGCCCGAGGCCAGCGGCTTCAACCTGCTGGATGCCGCCCGCAACTACTGCCTTTCCGCCAAAGTGATCATTACTACAGCATTTGCCGAATATGCGATTAAAGGGTATGAGTACAATATCTCCGGCTATCTGCTCAAACCGATAGAGCCCGAAAAGCTCAACCACGCCATAGCCAAAGCCATAGGCGGTATTCAGGTGCCGGAGCGCGAAAGCGCCGCCCCGGTGAAAGGCCATATCCTGATCAAAGAGAAGGGAAGGTGGGTAAAGGTAGACCACGAGGAGATACTCTACTGCGAGGGCGCCAATGTGGACGTAAAAGTCGTCACCCCCAATGCCGCCTACCTGACCCGCGACCGGGTGAAGAATATGGTGAAGCTGCTGCCGGCCGATAACTTTATGCGCATTCACGACAGCTTTATCATCAACCTGGATTACGTGAAAAGCTTCGCCGGCAACTATACCTTCGTCGAGCTGGCATCTCCTTCCGGACAGGAGCGGCACGAACTGCGCATCGGCCCCAAATACCGGGACGCCTTCCGGGAACGGATGAGGGAGCGGTGGAGGGGAGGGGTGAAGGAATGACATTCCTTCATTCCATTAAAAAAGGAGCAACCACCGAAGCGGTTACCCCTCACACTATGAAACACTATATGTTTATCTCTATATAGAGAAATGATGACAATGTCACAGAACCAGGGCTGTGCCCTATCACGATATAGCCATGGGAGAAGCAGGAATGAAAGGTACAGGTTATACTGTATAAAAAGACAGATATAAAGGTAGAAAGTAATTTTATAAATTACAAGAATAACTTGCCATTCCACCACTCTTTTTCAATAATGGCATTGTACTTGCCGTAAAAATTCAGGGCGGGCTCGTTCCAGTCGAGGACCTGCCACTTCACGAGGCGGCAGCCTTTCTTTCGGGCTTGTTCCAGGAATGCGTCGAAGAGGGCGCGCCCGGCGCCGCGGCCGCGGTAGGCCTCTTTCACCACAAAATCCTCCAGGTACATCATGCGGCCCTTCCAGGTGGAATAGGAGGTGTAATACAGGGCCATGCCCACCGCCTGCCCGTCGGCTTCTACCACCAGCACTTCGAAAAAACCGGCGTCGAAGTCGCGGCGGTAATCCTCGGCTGTGGCGGTAAATTCGTGTTCCGCCCGTTCGTACATCGCCAGTTCGCGAACCAGGGCGTGAACGGCGGGCAGGTCTTCCCGGCTGCCGGGGCGAATGGTGAAGTTCTTTTCTTGCATAACGGGGAGGTGGTTTTTTCTTCTGGCGTCAACGTTGTATATCGAAACCTTTGTAGCCCTGCGGTTTTCCTTCTTCTACATCTACCTGTTCTACCCGCGCCTGCTCCGGGCCTTCTTCGCACCATCGGACAAAGGCCTGCAGGCTGGCTTCCTCACCCTCTGCTTCTGCGTAAACGGCGCCGTCGGGCTCATTGCGAACATAACCGCTAAGGCCCAGTTCTTCCGCTTTGCGGCGGGCGGAGGCCCGGTACCAGACGCCCTGGACTTTCCCTTTGATGCGGAGCTTGTAGTGTTTCATCTTTTTTTGGGGAGAAGATAAAAAATTATAAGGCTTTCGGCAGGATACCGAAAAAAGAAAAAATGAGCCGTCCCGAATTTTGAAATGGAACGCGGATGGGCACAGATCTGCCGGGTTTCCGCAGGCCTTGTCCGGGGAATCCGTAAAGATCCGCGGTTTTTCACCGTGAAATCCGTACAATCCGCCTAATCGGCGTTAATCCGCGTTCCATTTTCCTGCCTTACGCCGGCTTTTCAGGTTAACCCTTTTTCGGCAGAATGTTCTGGTTGACCCGGAAGAAGTTTTCCGGGTCATATTCGGCCTTGACCTGCGAGAGGCGCTCGTAGTTTGCCTGATAGGTGGCTTTAATGCGGCTCGGCCCTTCTTCCATCATGAAGTTTACATAGGCGCCCCCGGCAGAGTAGGGGTGAAGCGCCGCCCAGTAGTCTTTGGCCCATTGGCTGATGCTTTCCCTGCTGCCGGGGGTTTCTCCTATGCCGGTGATCACCAGAGACCATTTGGCGTCGCGAAAACCGAAAGCTGTTTCTTTCTGGGCTACCCGGTGGACGGCCCCGTCTATGGGGTACAGGTGCATGGCCGACAGGGCTGTGGGAATGCGCTTGCCGAACTCCAGGTGTTGTTCAATGGCTTCATCCGGGATTTCTTTAACGAAGTCGCCTTTCCAGTACCATTGCAGGCCGGCCGGCAGCAGCGGCGTGAACATACTCTGCAAGGCAGGAAATGGCATGGGGCCAACAGCATCCAGTATTGGCGGGTATTGCTGCCGTACTTCGCGGAAAGCCTCCTCTGCTTTTTCCATGTCGCCGGAATAACACCAGACAATGCCGCAGACTGGCTGAAGGTGCAACGCCTCCGGGAAGGGCGGCGCCGGCGGCACTTTCATGATGGCCACAAAGCCGTAGAGGCCTTCCGGAGCATTGGGTTGGAAATCGCGGTACCAGGACAACACCTCTTTAGTCTGCTCTAACGGCCAGAACATGGGGCCGGCGTATACCGTGTGTACCGGATGAGCCCGGAACAGGAAGGAAGTGACTACGCCAAAGTTGCCGCCGCCGCCCCGGATGGCCCAGAACAGTCCCGGGTTTTCATCCTCGCTGGCCTTCACTTTCTCTCCGCTGGCCAACACCAGCTCGGCTTCGATCAGGTTATCGATAGTGAGGCCGTATTTGCGGGAGAGGTAACCGTGTCCGCCGCCCAGGGCCAGCCCGGCAATGCCGGTTGAGGAAATGATGCCTGCCGGAACGGCCAGGCCGTGGGGATGGGTGGCGGCATCTACTTCGCCCTGGGTGCAGCCGGCCTGGACGCGCACCTGTTGCTTTTCGGCATCCACCCGAATGCCTTTCATGAGGCGCAGGTCGATCACCAGGCCGCCGTCGCAACTGCCCAGGCCGGCGCCGTTGTGCCCCCCGCCCCGCACGGCAACCAGGATATCGTGTATCCGGGCATAATTCACGGCGGTGATGACGTCTTGTTCGTCGAGGCACTGGGCGATCAGGGCAGGGAAACGTTCGATCATCCCGTTGTACAGCGCGCGGGCTTCATCGTAGCCTTCGTCGAAGGGGCGGATGAGCGGCCCTTTGAATTCAGCCCGAAGGCTTTCAAAAGCTTTGCCTTCGAACGGGCTTTGGGAAATGCTTTGTGTTTTCATCAGGATCTTGGTTTTTTTTTGAATGAAACGGATCTTCCGGTAGGGAGAGCGCCGGGTCCGCAGATAAAAATACAGCGCTGCCGGACAGGTTGCCGTTGCAGATGAGTTGACTGGGGCATCCCCTTATCCCCCCCGTGCTTATTTTTAGTAAGCGGTAGGCCGGACAGGCTCCCAACATGCTCTGGAGGAATTTCCTTAGCTTTGCTGAAAATCAAAAGAAGGTAGAAATGAAGAAACCTGTTTATGCCCTTTTGCTGGCAGTCGTTTCCCTGGCTTCCTGCCGGCAGGCGGCCGAAACAACCGTTGCCGATACCATCATGCTTAATGGCAATATTTACACTGTAGATGAAAATAACCCAACTGCCGAGGCCATCGCTATTCGGGACGGCCGCATCCTTTCGGTAGGGAGCAATGAGGAAGTCCGGAAATTTCAGGGCGACAGTACCGCAGTGGTTGACCTGGAGGGAAAGTTTGCCATGCCCGGCTTTATCGAAGGGCACGGCCATTTCTCCGGCCTGGGCCAGAGCCTGATCCATTTGAACTTCCTGAAGTCCCGGAGCTGGGATGAGATCGTTCAGCTGGTTGCCGAGGCGGCCGAGAAGGCCGAGCCGGGAGAATGGATCACCGGCAGGGGCTGGCACCAGGAGAAATGGGAAGAACCCCTGGAGCGCTCGGTGCTGGGCTATCCCTATCACGATAAGCTCAGCCAGGTGTCTCCTGATAATCCGGTCATGCTTCGGCATGCCAGCGGACACAGCCTGATAGCCAACGCCAGGGCCATGGAGATCGCCGGCATTACGGCGGAGACGCCCGACCCCTTCGGCGGGGAGATTGTCCGCGATTCCCGGGGAGAGGCCATTGGGGTTTTTGAGGAAACGGCGATGAGCCTGATCGGCGACGCCTACCAGGAATACCGGGCTACCCTAAGCCCCGAGCTGAAAAAAAAGGAATGGCTGAAAGGCATCGCCCTGGCCGAAGAGGAGTGCCTGAGAAAGGGCGTCGCTTCTTTTCAGGATGCCGGTTCCTCCTTCGAAGAGATCAGCCGCTACACCGAGCTGGCCGAAAATGGCGAACTGGATCTGCGCCTCTGGGTGATGATCAGCGGGCGGGAACCCGGGCTGGAAGAAAAAGCCGCCGGCTTCCCGCAAACCGGGATCGGCAACGATTTCCTCACCGTGCGCGCCATCAAAGGCTATATGGACGGCGCTCTGGGCGCTTACGGCGCCTGGCTGCTGGAACCCTACGCCGATAAACCGGATTCTTACGGCAAGAACACCACCGACATCGATACCCTGAAGAAATGGGCGCAGATCGCCTTCGACAACGGCCTGCAATACTGCGTACATGCCATCGGCGACCGCGGGAACCGGGAGGTGCTGGATATATTTGAAGAACAATTCCGGTCCGATCCCGCCAAAACCGGCCTGCGCTGGCGCGTGGAACACGCCCAGCACCTGGATACAACCGACATTCCCCGGTTTGTGGAAATGGACGTGATCGCCTCTATGCAGGGGATACACTGTACTTCCGATGCGCCCTTCGTAGTCAAGCGGCTGGGCGAAGAGCGCGCCCGACTCGGCGCCTATCCCTGGCGCTCCTTGCTCGACAACGGCGTCCTGATCGCCAACGGCACCGACGCTCCCGTGGAGGATGTCGACCCCATCGAGTGCTTCTACGCGTCCGTTACCCGCAAACGCGCCGATAACGGCATGGAATTCTACCCCGAACAGCGCATGACGCGGGCCGAGGCCATATATTCCTACACCCTGGGCAATGCCTACGCCGCCTTCGAGGAAGGCCTCAAAGGCTCTCTGGAAAAGGGCAAGGTGGCGGATATCGTCGTGCTGTCCAACGACCTGTCTTCCTGCCCGGATGAGGAAGTCCTTGAAACGGAAGTCCTGATGACGATGGTGGATGGAAAAGTGAAATATGAGAAGAAATAGAGATTTTTGATTTTTGATGTGCGATTGTTGATTTCTGATGTGACAGAACATCAAAAATCGAACATCAAAAATCACACATAAACAATCACACATAAAAAATAACACATCAAAAATAACACATCAAAAAAAACACATCAAAAATCGCACATAAAAAATCACACATCAAAAATCACACATCAAAAATCGCACATCAAAAATCGCACATCAAAAAGCGCACATCAAAAATCGCACATCAAAAATCGCACATCAAAAATCGCACATCAAAAATCGCACATCAAAAATCACACATCAAAAATCCTTACCTCCTGCCCCTCAGCAAGGTAATATAGCCACTCAATATTTCCGGGCCGGGCACAATACCGGCTACCCGTCGCTCGAAATATCGGCAGCTGTAGTAGTACGTCCCTTCCGCCAGTTCTTTGCCCTGCAGGTTGGTGCCGTCCCAGTTGAGGTTTGGGTCGTTGGTGGAGAATACCAGTTCGCCCCAGCGGTTGAAGACGTTGAACTCCACCCGGTCGATAAAACAGAAGGGGTAAGGTTTGAACAGGTCGTTCTGGCCGTCCCCGTTGGGAGTGAAGGTATTGGGCAGGAAGTAGGACGGGCAGTTGTCCACACAGACGATATTGCTGGGGGCGCTTCGGTTCTCGAAGGTATCGAGGGCGATGACGTAATAACAGCCGGCGATGCCGATATCCGGTTTGTGCTCGAATTCGGTGATCCTGGAATCATCGATGCTGGCTATTAGCTGGAACTCGGAATCCTCAAAGGGGGCGTAGAACACCTCATAGCCGACCACGTCATCCGTTTCTTCGCACAGGTTCATGGGGTTCACCCATATAAGCGTATTGCGCAGCAGTTCCTCATCGGTGCAGTTGACGGCTTCGTCACAGGCGTTGAGGACTTCCAGGGTAGGCGGGCAGGGCGGGACGTTGTCGACCGGCGCCGCGCAGGCTTCCTGGGAATCGTTCTTCAGCGAATCCATTACCCCCTCGACACCGTAGGAGCCCAGGCTTTGAATGACATAACAGTATTCCCGGCCATTGATCAGGCCGGTGTCCGAATAGGGCGGCCCGTCAACCACCGCCAGGGGGTCCAGCCCGCCCTGGGCATTGGCCCGGAAGACGGTGTATTCGTAATTCTCCCAGGGGACCCTTTCCTCCCAGTTCAGCACATTGGTATTATCCGTCGGGGCTATGCTGAGGAAGACCGATGAAGCCGGGTTGGTGGCCCCGAGCAGGGTGGTGTTTTCAATATAAAAATTGATCTTGTAGCTGTAGGCGGCGCCCCGGGTATTGAGGCCCGAATCAACGAAGCAGGTGTCATTGGCGCCCTGCGGCCCGGAGAAGTAGGGGCTGGTGAACTCCACCCCGATCGCGCTGAAATCACTGTCGGCGGGGTTAATGCCCTCGGCGCGCAGCACCTCGTAGCGGTAGGGGCCTGGGTTTTCCAGGGTGTCCAGGTCCATAGCTATCGGCTTGGTCCAGCATACCTGCATTTCGCCGTCGCCTGCTCCTGTACTCAGAACGCTTACCTGGGTGATCAGCGGGATGTCGCGGTCAAGTTGTATGCACACTTCATCGGAAGGCAGGCTCTCTACTACGTTATAGGTGTAATCGCCGCCCGGCGTGGTTTTGGCAAACTGGGCCAGTATGCGGTAGCAGTAGGTGCGCCCCCGTTCGACGTTCGGGTCATTGAACACATACCGCCCCCCGGCCTCATCCATGATGGGGACGTTGTTGAGCTTGGTGTAGCCCCTTCCTGCCAGGCCGGGCCGGCAGTCGTCGGGCGGGAAGTTATTGCTGCCCTGCCTTCGCCAGACGGTGAACCCCCGGAAGTAATTGTCGGCGGCATCTTCGCAGAAGTATGGCTTGGCCCAGGAAACGGTGACCACTCCGGAGTTGGATTCCGCCTGCACATCCTCCGGAGGAGGGCCCACCACTTTGATGCGCACCGTTTTGAGGGTGGCAAGGCCGGAAGTGTCGCCAAAGAAATTATCCGTCGCTTTGAATACTACCGAATAGTATTGGTCGGAAATATGCTCGCAGGCGGTCTGCCAGCGGAAAGTCTTTCGGACGGGGTCTTCCTCGAAAGCATTGGACTCAGGCGTGAAGGTGGCCGGGCTGAAGGCCACTTCAAACGGTCCGCCCAGAGCGGTGAGGCGCACCTGCTGGCTTGTTTCTTCCAGGGGGGCCGTACCGGTCACGTCAAATTCGAGGACTTCGCCGGCGACGACGCAAATTTCATCAAAGGGCGTTTCTACTTCCGGCGGCAGGTTCTCGCATTCCTCGATCAGGATCTGCATGTCCCGGACGATGGTGTCGATGGCGATGCCGTCCCGGTATTCAATGATGATCATGGCCAGGTTGTATTCGCCGGGGCGCTGGGGGGCGTCCCAGACAATGTCTCCCGTCACTTCGTCGATCGTGAGTTTGTTGTTGATGGGGTCATCCCCAATGAGATAGGGCCAGATGTAGTTGGGAACGTTCATGCCTACATCCTGCAGTGGGACGATGAAGTGGTACGAAAGGCTGTCGCCGTCGGGGTCGTAGGCATTGGGGTTGTGGGTGAACACTTTGCCTACGCAACCGATGTCGATGGGCGGCTGCAGGAGCTGGGGCGTATTATTGCAGCCCTGGAACTGGGGGTTGGGAAAGGTATAGGTAGTCTGAATATGGAATTTCACCTGGTCGGAGTTGGGGAAGTTGACGTTCAGGATGCCCCCGTTCCGGTTGGGGTCGGTCATGGAGAGGACATAAGTTCCGCGGGAAGGGTAGGTGTGGGTGGCGATATAAAGGTTCTTCTTGGTGTCGTTTTCCAGGATCTCCCCCTGGGGCGGGCTCCCGGGCCCGTTGAAGCGGGCTACCCGTTCGCAGGTGCCGTCCCCCCAGCAGATGGTGAGGGTGTCGCGGTCGGCAGGCCGGCTACTGGCCTTGGTGTAGGTCGTTATAGTAGCTCGGACGGTGAGGCTTTGAACGCAGTCGCCTACTTGTTCAACGGTGATCTCTCCGGCGCGGTTGTGAGTAGCCAATGCCTGCCCGGCACTGCCTGCCACAAGAATGAAAAGAAGAAGGAAACGGTATATCTTGGGCATATGCAATAGTTTTGATATATCGACGTTAGTACAAGTTAACAATTTATGCTGGAACAATTAACTGCTTTCTGTTTAACGATGGGGCAAAGAAAATAGTTTGTGGGAAATTATCGCCTGGAAGTCATTGGCGGAGAATACGCTGCTTCCAAAATGGGCGGCAGTGTTTTTGTTTTCCCGGCTAAAGGCTTTAAACTTGTGCATTCCCAAACTGATGAAAGTATGAACAAAAATTACCCTCTGATCCTGTTTGTGGTAATGGTTGCCGGTTTTATCCTGCGGGAATGGGCCCGCCCCAACCGCCTGGGGGCGGCCATGTTGAGGTATGAGGTGGGACAGAAAGCGGCTCTTCTGGACCCGGCGTTCAGCCAGTTCATCAAAGATTATGAGTCTTATCTCTGCGGGCTTCTGCAGGAGGAAGGCGTGCCCGGAGCTGCCGTCGCCGTCATCAAGGACAGCACCGTGGCCCTGATAAAGCCTTATGGCCTTCGTTCCGCAACTGCCGGCGAACCCATTGATCTTCATACTTCCTTTCGCGTTGCTTCCCTGTCCAAGGGATTCACCGGCCTGCTTTCGGCAATGTTGGTGGAAGACGGCGCCCTGAGCTGGGAGGAGCCGGTTCATGAACACGTACCCGCCCTGAAACTGAAGACTGCCGAGCAGGCCGGCGCCCTTCAGTTGAGGCATCTGCTGAGCCACACCACCGGCCTGCCGCGCCATACCTATTCCAACCTCCTGAACATGGGCATGGCCTATGGGGTCATCGTAGAGATGCTGCAGAAGGTGGAACCGTCCCATCCGGTAGGCGCCTATCATAATTATCAGAATGTGGCTTTCAGCCTTTCCGGAGATGTCCTGCAATCCGTGGCCGGCAAGCCGTTTGGGCAGTTCCTTGAGGAGCGGCTGTTCCAGCCCCTGGGTATGGAGGATGCCTCGGCTTCCTATGAAGAATTCCTCGCTGCAGAAAACCGGGCGCTGCCGCACCGCCGGGCCGTTGCCGGCTTCGAAACCGTAGACATAGAGCCCAACTATTATGAAGTGGCGCCGGCGGCCGGCGTCAATGCCAGCATCAGCGATATGGCCGAATGGCTGCAGCTCCTGCTGGGCAACCGGCCTCACCTCGCCTCCGAAGCCCTGCTGGATGAGGTGTTCCGCCCTTTCATAAGTATTCCCGTCAACGACCGGGTGCTCCGCAACTGGGACGGCCTGCAAAGCGCCTACTATGGCATGGGCTGGCGGATATTGAAACTGAAGGAGGGCATGGAAATCATTGAGCACAGCGGTTACGTCAATGGCTACCGGGCGGAGATCGCCTTCAACCGAAAAGAAAAGATCGGCATCGTGCTGCTTACCAATGCGCCCAACTATACGGTAGGGCACAGCATACCTGCCTTTTTCGAGCAGTATCAGGCCCAATGTATGAGGCTGCGCCGGAAAGTCCCTCCAAGGGAATGAATGACTGGGGGAATGAATGATTGATTGCGAACACCGAACCCCGAACACCCCTACGCTACCGCCTCAGGTAATCCTCCTTCCTTATCCCCAGCTTATTCATCTTGGCGAAGAGCGTTTTATCCTTCAGGCCCAGTATCCGGGCAGCTCCCTTTTTCCCGCTTACGCGCCATCCCGTCTGAAAGAGGGCTTTCAGGATGTGCTCCCGCTGCACTTCTTCGAAAGTCATTAACTTTTCCCGGGGAGCGGCGCCGGGTTTGTTGGCCGGCATCCAGGGGCCGGGCGAAAGGGTAGGGCCTCTTTCCAGGATAACTGCCCGTTCGATGAGGTTTTCGAGTTCGCGGATGTTCCCGGGAAAGTTGTATTGCAGGAGCGAATCCATGGCTTTCCGGGAAATGCGCCTGAAATCCTTACCGGCCTTGGCTGCGTATTTTTCCAGGAAGTACTGGGCCAGGAGGGGAATATCCTCTCTGCGTTCCCGAAGGGGTATACTGTGGATGGGAAATACATGGAGCCGGTAGTACAGGTCTTCCCGAAACGCGCCGTCCTTCACCATCAGCTCCAGGTCGCGGTTAGTGGCGGCAATGATGCGCACATCTACGCGGGTGGTGGCCGTGTCGCCCAGGCGGTCGAATTCCCCTTCCTGCAGTACCCGCAGCAGCTTGGGCTGCAGCTCGAGAGGCAGCTCGCCGATCTCATCCAGGAACAGGGTCCCCTTGTCCGCCAGTTCGAATTTGCCGGTCTTGTCGGCAATAGCCCCGGTGAAGGCGCCCTTCCGGTGCCCGAACAGTTCGCTTTCGATGAGCGCTTTGGGCAGAGCGGCGCAGTTGACCTTAATGAGCGGCCGTTCTTTGCGGTGGCTGGATTCATGAATGCCCCGGGCCAGCAGCTCTTTCCCGGTGCCCGATTCTCCGGTGATGAGGACGGTAGTATCGGTAGGGGCTACCTGCACGGCCTGCTGCAGGACTTTTGCGTATTCGGGGCTCTTGCAGATGATGCTCTCAAAGTGATAGTCCCGGTTGATCTCTTCCTGGAGATACTCGTTTTCGGCTTCCACCTGCTGTTTCAGCTCCCTGATCTCATTGAGGGCTTCCACCAGGGCCAGTTCCCTTTTTTTTCGTTCGGTAATGTCCCGGACAATAGCGCAGTTGAGGTCCTGGTTATTGAACCTCAGGTGGTTTACCGTTACTTCGATCGGCATTTGGGTCCGGTCTTTACGCACAGAGGTTCGTTCAAAGGTAAAGGACCTTTTTTCCAGGATCTCGGCCCAGTGCCGGCGCCAGAGTTCCGGGGTCATGTTGACATCCAGGCCGAAAATGCTCATCCGGCTGAATTCCTCCCGGCTGTAGCCAAGTTCCCTGAGCACGGAGTCGTTGAAGCGGACAAAGCGCCCGTGCTCATCGATGAGGTAGATCAGGTCTTTGGCCCGGTTGATGATCTCATCGGATAATTGCAGCGACAATTCCTGTTCCTTTTGTTGGGTGATGTCCTGGTAGGTGCCCAGCAGCTTTTCCGTTTTTCCGTTTTTCAACACCGGTTTGCCCATGCACCGCACCCACTTCAGCTGCCGGCCGGAGTCGCGTATCTGAAGATTGAGGTCGTAGGGCTTTCCTTCCTGCACTGCCCGCCGGAGAATATCCTTAGCCAGGGCCTGGTCTGCAAAATGGGAGATGATCCGGGAGGGCAGGAGGTTTTCCGCATCCTTCAACCCGAAAATGCGGAGCGCTTCTTCCGAAGCGATGATCGTCCCATCCTCCAGGTTCCATTTCCATCCTCCGACCTTAACGGCCTTTTCTGTTTCCTCCAGGATGGTTTTGTAGAAATTGGACTCGGTGATGTCCCGCACAATAGCGCAGATCAGGTTTTTTCTATTATTTGAGAAAAAAAGCGAAAAAACCTCCACTATATAGGTTTCTCCCTTCTTTTTCCGGTGCGTTGTCTTAAAGTTATCCACTCCTTTCTGCCGGACGATCTCCCAGTGCCTGTCCCATTTTTCGGCAGTCAGGCCCGGGTTGATGTCGAACATCGTCAGCTGTTCCATCTCCTCGCGGGAATAGCCCAGGCTGTTGCACAGGCTCTCGTTGGCAAAAACGATATGCCCGGAACGGTTGATGCAGACGACATCGTAGGGCAGTTTTTCGATGAACCAGCGGCTCAATTCGCTGACAGTGGTTTTGGTTGGCATGGCTTGCTCGTATAGTGGATGGAAAAATTTTTCCAAAATAACAGAAAACTCTACTTAATCAGAAAATTTATTTTTCGGATTTTTATATAAAATATTGAATATCAGCTTTTTGTGTTTTTGGCATGCTGTTTGGCTAATGAGAACTGAAAATTCAGCCGTTTGCCCGGTTTTCAGGCCGGGCAGGGCAATCATTAAAAAATCAAAATCCGATAAAAAATGAGCACAGCAACGGAAGTTAAGACAAAATGGGCAATCGACCCGTCCCACTCCGAAATCCAGTTCAAGGTAAAGCACATGATGGTCTCCACCGTAACCGGAGCCTTCAATGAATTTGAGGGTACGGTGGAATCCGAAAATGAAGATTTTGAAGGGTCAAACATCCGGTTCTCCGCCGATGTTGCAAGTATAGACACCAATAACGGGCAGCGGGATGAGCACCTGAAGTCGGATGATTTCTTCAACGCCGGCCAGTTCCCGAAGATCACCTTTCAGTCGAAGTCGTTCTCCAAAAAGTCCAACGGGAACTACCGCCTTATCGGCGATCTGACGATCCGGGACAATACTCACGAGGTGGAAATGGATGTGGAGTACTTCGGCGCCGCAGTTGACCCCTACGGGCAGACCAAGGCCGGTTTTGAGATCAGCGGAAAGGTTAGCCGCAAGGATTTCGGCCTGAAGTGGAACGCCGTAACCGAAGCCGGCGGAGTGGTTGTCAGTGACGAGGTTCGGCTGGTACTGAATGTGCAGTTGGTCAAGCAGTAAGGAATTAGACACAATTGATTTGAGTATAACTCGCCACGCCGGGGTGCGGTTTGCCTTTACGCCGTACCCCGGCTCAAGCTGACATCCACATGTTCTACACCAGGCTATACACCGGCGACGACGGGCATTCCTACTTCGAGGAAGTCACGGTCACTTTAGAGGACAGGGGAACCATCGGCGCTATCTCCGAAGGCTTTTCGGTGGGCCGGCTGATGTTCCGCGAAAACGAACCCGGATACGACTACGATTTTCACAACGCGCCCGCCCGGCAGTTTATCATTCTGCTGGATGGAGAGATCGAGATCGAAACGAGCCGCGGGGAGAAGCGGATCTTTAAAGGAGGGGACATCCTGCTGGTGGAAGATACCGAAGGTAAAGGCCACCGGACCCGCCATACAAAGCATCAGAAACGAAGATCTGTATTCATTACCTTAAAATAGTTGACGTCATGAGAAACTTCGATAATCCGGTGGAAGTCATTCCAAAAGCCATGACTACCCAATTGATTAAAGGCATCCACCATGTCACCGCCACGGTGAACGATGCGCAGGAAGATTACGATTTCTATACCCGCCTGCTTGGGCAGCGGCTGGTCAAAAAGACCGTCAATTTTGACAACAACCGGGTATACCACTTCTATTATGGTGATGAGGTGGGCTCGCCCGGCGCCATCATGACCACTTTCCCCTACAAAGGGGAAGGAGTGCGCCAAGGAACTATCGGCGCCGGGCAGGTGGCCATTACCGGGTTTTCCGTCCCCGCTAAAGCCGTTCCCTTTTGGAAGAGGCGGCTGGAAAGCGCCGGCCTGGCAGTGGCCGAAATGGTAAAGTTCGGCAAGCCCACGCTTCAGTTCGAAGACCCCTCCGGCCTGATCCTGGAGGCCACTGGAAATGATGAGGATGAACGCGAGCCCTGGGTTACCGATGAGATCGGCAGGGATAATGCGATCAGGGGGTTTTACAGCGTAACCTTGTCCGTAGCCGAGGCCGGATCAACCTACGGCTTTCTCACGGGGGAGTTCGGCTTCGAAAAAGTCGGGGCGGAGGGCAACATTACCCGCTTCGCCGCTCACGGCGGCGGCCCCGGGCAATACGTAGATGTGCGGGAAGACAAAAATGCAGAGCGTGGTATTAACGGGATCGGCACCGTCCACCACGTCGCCTGGCGGGTGGAAAATGACGAGGCCCTCCTGGCCATGCGCCGCCGCCTGGCCGATGAACTGGGTTTTAAAGTGACCGAGGTCAAAGACCGGAAGTATTTCCATTCCATCTATTTCCGCATGCCGGGCGGGGTCCTTTTCGAGATTGCCACCATCCCTCCCGGTTTTGCCGTTGATGAGCCTGTAGAAAGGCTGGGACAGGCCCTGAAACTTCCGGAATGGGAAGAACCCAACCGCTCCCGTATAGAAAGCGAATTGCCAGAGATAAAAATAGCAGATCATGTCTGATCAACTCATAAAAGGGCTGCACCATGTCACCGCTATGGCGGGCAGCCCGCAGCAGAATGTGGATTTTTACGCAGGCATTTTAGGATTGCGGCTGGTCAAGAAGACCGTCAATTTCGACGCGCCGGATGTATACCACTTGTACTATGGCGACGAGACGGGCCTTCCCGGCAGCATCATGACCTTTTTCCCGTTTCGGAATATCCGCCCCGGAACCGCCGGACTGGGGCAGGCGGCCGTCACCACCTTTTCCATTCCCAAAGAAAGCGTTGATTACTGGCTGAAGCGCTTCGCTCAGTTTGGCGTGAAGCACGAAGCTCCACAGGCCCGCTTCGAGGAAACGGTGGTATACTTTGAGGACACGGACGGCCTGGGGCTGGAGTTGGTGGCCAATGACAAGGACGATCGGGCGCCCTTCACTTACGGCAGTATTCCCCTCGAGCATGCCATCCGCGGATTCTACAGCGTGGAATTGTGGGAGAGCGCCTACGAGCGCACCGAATCGCTGCTGGCCGGCCAACTGGGCCACCGGTTTGTGGCCGAGAGCGGAACGCGCCGCCGGTATTCCACCGATACCAAAGGCAAACCCGGGCAGATCATCGACATCGTCTGGGGAGGCAACAAGCCCTATGGGTTTGGCGGCAGCGGCACCGTCCACCACATTGCATTCGACACCCCATCGGATGAAGGTCAGCTGGCCGTGCGGGAGAAACTGCTTTCCGCAGGATATCAGGCCACTCCGGTGCTCGACCGGCAGTATTTTCACTCGATATATTTTCGGGAACCGGGAGGCGTGCTCTTTGAGGTAGCCACCACTCCTCCGGGCTTTTTGTACGATGAAGACAAGGAGCATCTGGGGGAAAGCCTTAAACTCCCGCCCTGGGAAGAGCACCGCCGGGAGTACATCGAAAAATTATTGCAACCGATCACCCTCAACCCGGAAAAATATGCATCGCCATCATAAAAATGTGGTAACCGCCGGCGCCCCTTTGGCGGAAGCAGAAAAAGCCATGGTTATGATCCACGGGCGGGGCGCCACCGCGGAGGGCATCCTCGATGTGGCCAACCACCTCGATGTGGAGGGGTTTGCGCTCCTGGCGCCTCAGGCCACCGGCAACACCTGGTATCCGTTCAGCTTCATGGCGCCGGTTGCTCAGAACGAACCCGGCCTTTCTACCGCCCTGGATGTTATCCGGCAGATCGTGCAGGATATATTGGATACCGGCATTGCTCCGGAAGATATTTATTTCCTGGGCTTCTCCCAGGGCGCCTGCCTGTCCTCCGAATTCCTGGCGCGCAACGCACAGCGATATGGCGGCGCTTTCCTCTACAGCGGCGGCGTGATCGGGGAGAAGGTCAACCGCTCCAACTACAAGGGCGATTTCAACGGCACGCCCATCCTGCTCGGCTGCAGCGATGTGGACCCTCATGTGCCCCTGCGCCGGGTAAAGGATACCATCGCCATTTTTTCGGAAATGGGCGCTGAAGTGACGGAGCGGATCTATCCGAACGCTCCGCATACCATCTTTCAGGATGAGATCGAGATAACCAACCGCATTTTGTCCGGCGCAACCGCTTAGCAAGGTGACATCTTTTTGCCCTGCCACCGGCAATTAAGCCTATTCCCGAGGATTGAAGGGCAAAAAGAGCCTGTCCCGATTTTGTCGCGATGTCATCTCGTTACTCAGCCATCCCCGCCAGAAGACATCCCGAAAATATCGGGACAGGCTCTTTCGCCTTCAAACAACAGTGCTATAATCTATGGTTCGGTGAATAGGCGAAAGATGTCACCTGGAGCACCGCTAAACACATACGAAATACATGGAAATGCATAGAAATGTAATGGCTGGGCTTAATTTTTTTACAGCAATGAAGATCATCATCACCATAATCGGTTTACTTCTTTCCTCCAGCCTCCTTGCCCAGAGCAAGGGCTGCTGGCCCGTCTTCCGCGGCGGCCAACAGTTGCTGGGCGCCAGTAAGG
>JAGFJE010000345.1 GCA_024103175.1 Phaeodactylibacter sp. | reverse complement strand
CGACAATTGCCGGGATCAGCCGGGTAAAATTCACTCATTCATTAATTCAGTCCATTTACTTATATGGTTGAGCGTGCCTCGTCAGCAGCACCTCGCAGGATATTAATATAACCATTCAACAACGCCCCCATTTGCCCCCTTAACCCTAAGCAAAGCGTGCATTTCTCCCGAAAGACAAGTATCTTGGCACCGATTGAAATAAACCCAAAAGCTGCGATTCATGAGTGATCATTCAGACCGTTACAAATACCATCAGTTAGAAGAAGAGTTGAAACCATACACCGGGCTGATGGGGAAAGCAGCAGATAGCATCCTGGACCAGGATATTTCAAATTATCCTATTTTCGTAGTGCACCAGCACCAGGTGGATATCGGTATTCCCCTGCTTGTAAAAAAGCCGGAAGGGCCGAAGTGGTCCATTCATGCCTCCACCCTGGAGGAACTCGCCACAAAGAATGTCATCGAGATGAGCCGGGTAGACAACTTCCGGAAGGTATACAAAGACCCGCGGGAGCATCTGTGCCTCTTCGTATTGAGCGAGCTGGGCGCCAATTTCATTTTTGTTCCCAGAGCATAGCATCCACCGTATAACACCCAAATGCAGGCTTCATGATCGAGCCACATCCCCGGATAGAGCCCCCTCACAGCATTCTCCTCATAGAAGATGACCTCGACTATGCCCAGTTGGTTGGCCTCATGCTCACCGATAGCGAGCAGTTGAATTGCAGCATTGCCCACCGAGAGACACTGGCCGAAGGGATCGCCTATCTGAACCAGCACGGAGCGGCGGAAGTAGCGGCGGTTTTGCTGGACCTCAGCCTGCCCGACAGCCAGGGCTTCGACACCCTGGGGCGGCTCATTCAACGGTTTCCCAACCTCAACGTGATCGTCCTTACCGGCCAAGACGACAAAAGCCTCGGCGTGCAGGCCGTGCGCTCCGGCGCGCAGGACTTTCTGGTGAAAGGTTACTTCGACGATGGCCAGCTCGCCAAAGCCCTGCGCTACTCGATCACGCGGAACAATATTCTGAGGCGCCTCGAAGAGACCCAGCGTATCGCCCGCATCGGCAATTGGGAATGCAGCCCTCAGGATCACTACTTCATGGCTTCGGAAGAAACCTACCGCATCTTCGGCCTGTCTGCCCACCATGTATTCACCTGTGAAGACCTCATGCAGCCAGACTGCCCCTTCTTTGTATTGCTCAGCCTTCAGGATGAAGCCCGGAAGTCCGCCAAAGTACAAAAGGATATCCGGATAAAAAGAGTGGATGGGGAAATGCGGGACCTTGCCGCCGTGTGCACCGCCAAAAAGCTCCGTTCCGGCGCCTACCTGTTCAACGGCATCATCCAGGACATTACGGAGCGCAGACAAGCAGAAGAGATGAGAAAGGCCAGAGACCTCGCCCAGCACATGGCTAAAGTCCGCGAGCAGTTTATTGCCGGCGTCAGCCATGAGATGCGGACCCCCATGAACGCCATCCTTGGGCTGAGCAACCTACTGGCCCAAACCTCCCTTGACGAAGAACAGGCCGGATATGTCAATTCCATCAAGCATTCCTCGGAAGTCCTGCTCGGCATCATCAATGACATTCTCCAGGTGGCCTCTATTCAGAATGGGAAGGCCACGATTGAAAATAAAGATTTTCAGTTGTCCGCCCTGCTGAACAACGTAGTAGAGGTGATGAAACACAAGGCGGCGGAAAAAAACCTGGCCTTCTCCGTTGATGTGGATTCCAGGATACCGGATGTGCTCAACGGCGATGCGCTCCGCCTGAAACAGGTACTCTACAACCTGGTCGGCAACGCCCTGAAATTTACCGACCGCGGTTTTGTAGAGGCCACCATCCGCCTGCTGGAAAAACGGCAGGAAGCGGTACACCTTCAATTCAATGTGGAGGATTCCGGAATTGGGATCGAGAGGCAGGAACTGGAAGGGATCTTCGAAGCCTTCTCCCGCGTTCCCCAACCCGGCCGCCTGTACGAAGGGACCGGCCTGGGGCTGCCTATCGCCAAAAGCCTCATCGAGGCCCAGGGCGGAGGGATGGAGGTAAGAAGTACCCCGGGCAGCGGCTCCTGTTTTTCTTTCAACCTCTGGCTAAATAAAGGAAAACAGCCTGAGCCGCCTCCACCGGGAGCAGGCGAGGGTGAGCCCCTGCTCCTGCCGGCGGATGCCGACTTCCGCCTCCTGCTGGTCGAAGACCATAAGCTCAACCAGGCGGTAGCCCGCAAAACACTGGAAAAAAAATGGAGGAACATCAAGGTGTTCCTGGCTGAAAACGGCGAAGAAGCTATTGAAATACTCCGGAAGGAAACGGTCGACATCATATTGATGGACCTTCAGATGCCGGTGCGCGACGGCTATTCCACTACCCGGTACATCCGGAAAAACCTCCCTCCTCCCGCCTCGGGCGTGCCTATCCTCGCAATGACGGCCCACGCCCATATTTCCCAGGATGAATCCTTCCGGGAGTACGGCCTGAATGACTACGTCCTCAAACCTTTTGAGCCGGAGCAACTCTTCAGGAAGATCGAATATTACCTAACCCATACCTCCTGACCCGGCTATGCCTTACCGATACATTCAGCTGGATTATCTGGACAAAATGGCGGGCGGCGATGAGGAGGCCCGCCAAGAACTGCTTCGCATACTGGTGGACGACCTGGAAAAAGCCGGCCCTAAGATGCGAGCCTTGTGGGAGCGCCAAAACCATACCGAACTGCAGTGGCTCTGCCATCACCTGAAAACCACCTTCCCCTTCGTTGGCAACGAACAATTGGCCAGCGCCAACCGCGAACTGGAACAGCACCTCCGGCAGGGTAAAGGCCTGTTTTCCGCACACCTCCTGCTTCAGCAAATCGAAACGATCCTGCCCCGGGCGGTCAGGGAACTCCGCCAGGAGCTGAAGAAAGGATAGCCCCCATCTTGTTAATCCGGCCATATGCCACCCTGTTTTTGACTTTCCCTCAGCTTAATGCCACAAAATTTCTCAAAGAAATATATCTTTAGTCCATTTGAGAGGTATATCCGAAAACAGCCTATGGCAAACCTGAAAAAAATCCTCATCTGCGAAGACGAAGAGATCCTGCTAACTGCGCTGAAGTTCCGCCTGCAGAAACAAGGCTATGAATTATTTCTGGCTGCCGACGGCAAGGAGGCCAGAGAACTCATCCAGAAAGAAAGGCCCGACCTCATCGTTACCGACATCGACGTGCCCAAGATCTCCGGCATGGAACTCATCAGCCTGGTGCGCAACGACATGGAAATGAACGTGCCCATCGTCATTATCGCCCCTCTCGAGAATGAGGCCGTCATCCTGGAAGCCATGCAAAAGGGCGCCGACGATTTCGTTACCAAACCCTTCAAGCCGGTGGAACTGGTCCTGCGCATCCGCCGTATCTTTCAGGATATCGCTTCGCGAGTAGGATAGTTGAATAAGTTTATTATGTTGGATTGGGTTGATGGAGTAACGGCCACCCAATCAACCAATTTTATCCGGCCGATCCCGACAACTGTCGGGAGAGGACGGGCAACCAATCAACCAAATCAACCGAACATGAAAGGAATCATCCTCGCCGGAGGCCTCGGCACGCGCTTATACCCTCTCACCCTGGCGGTCAGCAAACAACTGATGCCGGTCTACGACAAACCGATGATCTATTACCCGCTGTCTACCCTCCTGGCGGCGGGCATACGCGACATCCTGATCATCTCCACCCCTCACGACCTGCCCAACTTCAGGAAACTACTGGGCGACGGCAGCCAGATCGGCTGCAACTTTTCCTATACCGCCCAGGCAGAGCCCAAAGGGCTGGCGCAGGCTTTCGTGCTGGGCGAGCGCTTCATCGGCGGCGACCCCGCCGCCCTCATCCTGGGCGACAACATTTTCTACGGCGCCGGCCTGAACGAGATGCTACAGGAGTGCATCAACCCCAATGGGGGCATTGTCTTTGCCTATTGGGTGGCCGACCCCGAGCGGTACGGAGTGGTCGAATTCGACGATGGCTTCAACGCCCTGTCCATAGAGGAAAAGCCGGCAAAGCCCAAGTCGCACTACGCCGTCCCTGGCCTGTACTTCTACGACAACGAGGTGGTAGACATCGCCAAAGGCCTGAAGCCCAGCGCCCGTGGAGAATATGAGATCACCGACGTCAACAAACACTACCTGGCGGCGGGCCGGCTCAAAGTGGCCGTCCTGGGCCGGGGCGTGGCCTGGCTGGATACCGGCACCCACAAATCCCTCATGCAGGCCGGGCAGTTCATCGAAGTGATCGAAGACCGGCAGGGCCTCAAGATTGGCTGCATCGAGGAGGTGGCCTACGAGATGGGGTACATCGATGCGGAACAGCTGGAACGGCAGGCGCACAAGTACTTGAAGAGCGGGTATGGGGAGTATCTGCTGAATTTGCTGAGGCAGGAGTGAGGAATTGGCCTTCACTCCACTGTATAGAAGCAGTAGCCGCCTCGTTGGTAGAATCGAATATTAGGTTCTTTTTTAGTGAATTCAATAAGCGGATCAGAACTAAAGCGGTATCTGAGGTAAGTTGAAGCCAATACGTGCCAGCAAGCCCCTCACCGCCGCCGCCACCCCATCTCCCATTTCCCGTCCTCCCGGAAAGCCAGGATGTTCCAGGGCTTCCCGAATATCCCGCTCCAGAAGAATATTATCCTGTTGCTGAAACGGGCAATACCCCAACTCCATCATCCTCCGCGCCAGGTACTCCTGCTCCGTCTGCCCCGGGGTGGGGATGAGCAGGGCTTTTTTGCCCATAGCCGCCAGGTCCATCAAAGTGCTGTAGCCGGAGCGGCAGATGACGAGGGTAGAACGGTTGACAGCCGATTGCAGTTCGGCGGCTTTGAGGTAAGAAACAACCTCGATATGAGTAGCCGGCTGACAGCGCCCTTCCCGCTCCGTCCTGCCCTGCACCAGCAATACCTTATGGGGTAGTTCTTTAAGCTGCCGGACCAGCATCGCTTCCAGGCGGGTGCGTTGCGGTTCCGGGCCGGAGAGCAGGGCCAGGATGTCGTACTCCTTTTCCTCTTCAACGGTCCGGAGCCGGGAGAGCAGGCCGATGTGGCATTCGGACGGGCTACCCCGGCGATGTGGCCGGGAAAGCTCACCCGCCAGGCTCTCCGCCCCCGCCCTGTCGGGTATCCAGCACTCATCATAGCGGCGGATGAACCAACGGTTCAGGCGGTTGGCCAGCCACCGCAGCGGAGGAGCGGGAACCTGAATGTTGAGCTGATGAGTAATGAAAACGCAGGGGACAAGGGATGAAAAGCAGCCAAAGCGGTTGTCCGAGATCACCGCATCGATCTTCCTCTGGCAGACGAGGCGCTGCAACTGCCGGTGCTCCCGCCAGGCGGCCCGGAGGAGCTTGGGCGCCTGCCGGGCCATATTCCAGTACATATTGCCGCTATAGTAGCGGATGTTATAGGCGGGCAATTCGATCAGTTCCAGGCCCGGAAATTCCGCTTTCAGGTAGGCGTAAGCCCTGCCCGCCGAGGCCAGCACCGGCTCGGCCCCCTGCCGGATGGACTCCTCAATGAGGGGAACGCATCGGGCAGCGTGCCCCAGCCCCCAGTCGAGCGGGGCGACGAGTATGCGGGGCTTTGTTGCCATGGGCCTTATTTAGTACCTTCGAAAAAAAATCTCCTCAATCTATGAAGAAATGGACGGAAACAGGAGTGGCCTTGTTATTGTGTTTGGCCTTATCGGGATGCAAGTCCTGGACGTGCGGCTGCCCGATGAGCGCAGTGGAGGAAATACGGGAGTTGCCGGTTGATCGTTGTTCGTTAACTGTGCACAGGGGTTCAATGAACAACGATCAACCGGTAACCAGCAACTAATTCAGCCGGATCTCATCATCATTCTCATCGAAGAACCTGTACTTCGTGAGGTGGTAGTCCGTATTGGACTGGATGCGTATCCACTTATAGAAACTCATATACCATTTCATCTGGTGGCTGGGCCATCCCTTTTTCAGGTAGGCTTCGATAAAGGGGTGCACCAGGAGCTTGACCTTGGACTTGGGCCGTGACTGCACGATGAAGTTCAGGTCGCGCTCGATCTCGTCGGCGATGAGGATGGAGGCGTTGATCTTGCCGGTGCCGTTGCAGGTGGGGCAGACCTCCGCCGTATTGATCTTCACTTCCGGGCGCACCCGCTGCCGGGTGATCTGCATCAGGCCGAACTTGCTCAGCGGTAAGATGGTATGCTGAGCGCGGTCTTTCTTCATAAAGTGCCGCATCGCCTTGAGCAGTTCCCGCTTCTGGTCGGCTTTCTTCATATCGATAAAATCGATGATGATGATGCCCCCGATATCCCGCAGCCTCATCTGGCGGGCGATCTCTTCGGCAGCCTCCAGGTTGACCCGCATGACGGCCTCCTCCTGGTTCTGGCTGGACATCTTATGCCCGCTGTTGACGTCGATGACGTGCATGGCTTCGGTATGCTCGATAACCAGATAGGCCCCGCTGGGCATGGTGGCCGTTTTACCGAAGGAAGACTTGATCTGCTTGGTGACGCCGAAGGTGTCGAACACCGAGCGGTTATTGCGGTGGAGGTTCACGATCTTCACCTGTTCCGGAGCGATGGACTCCAGGTAGCCCCGGATGTTCTGATACAGCTGCTTGTCGTTGACGACGATGCGGTTGAAGGAATCGCTGAGGATGTCACGCAGGATGCTGGAGGTTTTGTCCAGCTCACTCAGCAATTTGATCGGCGGCTTGGCCTTGTGCATCTGCCGGAAGATGTCCTCCCATTTACGCATGATGAGGGAGAGTTCTTCGTGCAGGTCGGCCACCTTTTTGCCCTCGGCCGCCGTCCGCACGATGACGCCGAAATTCTTGGGCCGGATGCTCTCTACCAGCAGTTGCAGGCGCTTCCGCTCCTCGGCGTTGGCGATCTTTTTAGATACGGCAACGATATTGGAGAAGGGCGTGAGCACCAGGTAGCGCCCGGGAAGGGTAAGCTCGCAGCTCAGCCGGGGCCCTTTAGTGGAAATGGGCTCCTTGAGCACCTGCACCAGGATGGGCTGCTTTTTGTTGAGCACCTGGTCGATTTTGCCCGTCTTAATGATGTCCGGTTCGATCTTGAAATTATCGAGGGTATGGGAATTGATCCCTCCGGACATGGCGCTGTTGGTGAACTTGAGCAGCGAACGCAGCTTTGGCCCCAGGTCGGTATAGTGAAGAAAAGCGTCTTTTTTATGGCCGATATCGACAAAAGCGGCATTCAGGCCGGGCATCAATCGCTTGATCCTGCCCAGGAAAATATCCCCTACTGTAAAGTTGTTATTCGTCTTCTGATGGTGTAGCTCAACGAGTTTGGAATCTTCCAGCAGTGCTATTTCAACTTCCGTGGGGGTGGAATTAATAATTAGTTCTTTTTCCACGGGGATTAAAGTTTTACGCTGCTCTGCTTACCGGATACGTGCCCTGCCATGGCAGGGCGCGCTGTTGCCGATGCAGCAAAAGCAACTGAAAAGAGCGGGTATCGGGCATTGAGGAAAGCGGACTGCAGCTGGAAAAAGAACCGTTGGGCTATATTTTCACCCGGGCTTCAGGGCCTTTGGCCAAGCGGTAAGAATAAAGCAGGGAAAGCCTTATGAATAGTTTGTTTCTTGCTGTTTAAAAACCTGGGGTATTTGATTTCTCTTTGCTTTCGGCTTGCGGGGAAATTATTGGTTTTGCCCTGCTTTCTACATTTTCTTTTATGGGCTGCTGCGTTGCGTGTATGGGGGTCTGTAAACCCCATACAACGCAGCGCAAATTTCTTTTCAGGCCAAGTGTCGAAAGGATTCGCTGAGACGGGCATTACGTACACAACAGTATCTATGTGGCTGCCGGCGGGATCCTCAACACCCGATACCACAGTTCATTTATCTGTTCTTCTTCTTATGGCGATTCTTGCGCAAGCGCTTTTTGCGTTTGTGAGTCGCGATCTTATGTCTTTTTCTCTTTTTACCACACGGCATATGCTAAACCTTTTAAAAATTAATGAATAATGATCAAAAAAAATGCTTCTATCTCTGCTGTCGGCACTGTTCTGCAAAGGCCTCCGCTTTTGCGGCTTCGCCATTGCCCTGGTAAGCTTCCGCCAGGAGACAGACGGTATTGGGATTGCCAGGCTCCAGTTCAAGGGCGCGTTCCAGGCGCTCGATGGCTCTGGGGTATTGCCCGGTTTGAATGGCCAGCCTGGCCAAAGTATTCAAAACGAGAACGTTGTCAGGGTCCTTTTGGTTTAAATCCCTCAGCATGAGGATACCCTTCATCGGGTTGTCCTGCGGAGGGTTGGCGGCGTAGGCCAGCGCCAGGTTCACCTGATGCGCGGTGTTCTCCGGATTGAGGGAGATGGCATTCTCAAAAGCCTGTACGGCCCTGCCCGTACAAAAGTCCCTTACTTTTTGTTCCTGGCTCTGCTGCAGGCAGATGGTGTAGGTGGTGCCGGCGATAGACCAGCTCTCTTCGGCGCCCAGCAATTCGGCCACCTCCTGAGCGTAATATCCGGAAATGGCCGGGTATCCAAACTCATACCACTTCGACGCCAGGCGCTTAAAAACTTCTGCCCGGGCAGAATCAGCCAGGGCGCCTTCAAGTTCGGTTTCCAATGCCAGTATCGAGTTGGAGGGAGGGGCGCCCAGAGAAGCCTTGGCCTCCTGAAGCAGGGTATTGATATCTGTACTTTCAGCCGCCAGTGCCCTCGACTTTTCGAGTGCTTTTATGTCTTCGGGCTTGGTCTCGCATCCGAAGTAGATCAGGAAAAACATTCCTATTGCGGAAGCGACGACGGCCCATTGTAGTTTTGTCATGAGTGCCGGATTCTTGATTTTGAAGCGCCAGGTTGCCACGGCCTGAGAGCGCGTTAACGGAGCCCCTGAAAATCTTTAACACTTAACGGCCAAAACAGGTTGGCCAGCCGCCCCTTCGTGCCGCGCACGCTCCTGAAGCGCCCGTTCAGGCTCCTCTATTCGTCATCATCCTCTTCGCCGGGCATCGCATCTACATTATCCTTGACCTGCTCGACAAAGACCTTGGCCGGCTTGAAGGCCGGTATATAATGCTCAGGGATCTCTATGGCGATATTTTTCTTAATATGGCGGCCAATTTTCTTTGCTCGCTTCTTGATGACGAAAGAGCCGAAGCCACGGATGTAAACATTTTCTCCATCAGCCAGAGACCCTTTTACTTCCTTGAAGAAGGTCTCCAATGTTACCAGCACATCTACTTTTGGCACACCCGTCTTTTCTGAAATTGCTGCAACCAAATCAGCTTTTCTCATCGTTAGTTATTGGTTTATAGTAAGTTATAGAGAATTTTCGCTCCGAAAAACGAGTGGCAAATTTCGGAATTTTATTTTTTAATCGAAAATAAAAGTTTAGTTTATTTCAATATTTTTTGTCTAACTATCAGGCAATTACAGCACTTTGTTGACAAAAAACTCCAACTTTCCCTAAAGCGGTATATCTTTGCGTGACGCCAAAATTATATATATGCTGCTTTCAATGACAGGCTATGGTAGGGTATCTCATGCTTATGGCGACAAGACCATCAATGTGGAGGTCCGGTCGCTCAACAGCAAATATACCGACCTTCGCATAAAATTACCCCAGAACTACCGCGAGAAGGAATCGGACCTGCGCCGTATCATTGCCGAACGGGTGGAGCGCGGTAAGATCGACCTGACCATCGACGTGACCTCCCTTCAGGGAGACGACGATTACGGGCTCAATGAAGCCCTGTTCCGCAAGTATCACCGGGAGCTCGCCCGCCTGTCCGCCGAACTCAACATCCCCTCCGGAGACATGCTGCAAGCCATCCTGCGGCTGCCCAACGTGGTGGCTTCCGCCGCCGGAACCATCTCCGCTGAGGAATGGGGCGCCCTCATGGACGCCCTGAACGCCGCCATCGACAGCTTTGAGAAGTTCCGCCGGGCAGAAGGAGCCGCCATGGAAGAAGATATGCGCCTACGCGTCAACAATATCCTTGAATACCTCAGCCAGCTCAACCCCCACGAAGAGGAGCGCGTCACCCGCCTGCGGCAGCGCATGCACCAAAACCTGGAGGACTACCTGGGCAAAGACAAGATCGACGAGAACCGCTTCGAACAGGAGATCCTCTTCTACCTCGAAAAGATCGACATCACGGAGGAAAAGGTCCGCCTCGAACAACACTGCAAGTACTACCTGGAAGAACTCAACAAAAAGAAAGCCTCCAAAGGCCGTAAACTCAGCTTCATCAGCCAGGAAATGGGGCGCGAGATCAACACCATGGGCGCCAAAGCCTACTCCTCCGAGATCCAGCGCCTCGTTGTCGGCATGAAAGACGAACTGGAGAAGATCAAAGAACAAGTAGCGAATTCGGTATGAGCAAGTTATTGTTGTTCGCCGCGCCCTCCGGGGCCGGTAAAACGACCATCGTACACCACCTCCTCGATACATTCAGCCAGCTGGAATTTTCCATCTCCGCCACCACCCGCCCCCGCCGCCCCCATGAAAAAGAAGGCCAGGATTACTACTTCATCAGCCGGGAGCGCTTTGAGGAACTCATCCGCCGGGGCGCCTTCGTGGAGTGGGAGGAGGTATATGAAGGCCTCTTCTACGGCACCCTCAAAAGCGAGGTGGAGCGGCTCTGGAAAAAAGGCAAACACATTATCTTCGACATCGACGTGAAAGGCGCCATGAACATCAAGCGGGCCTACCCCCGCGAAGCCCTGGCCGTCTTCGTTAAGCCCCCCTCCCTGGAAGCCCTGGAAAAGCGCCTCAAAGGCCGCCGTACCGAGGATGAGGCCACCCTCAAAAAAAGGATGGCCCGCGCCGCCGAAGAGATGGGCTACGAGAACAAATTCGACGTAGTGCTGGTTAATGATGTATTGGACAACGCTTTGGCGAAAGCGGAGAAGATCGTAAAAGAATTCATAATGTAATGGAAACCCTCATCACCGAAGGCATAAAGGTAAGCGTAACGCCCTCCTACCAGGCCGCCTATTCCCGCCCGGCCCTCGGCCGTTATATCTTTGCCTACCATATTACTATAGAGAACCTCGGCACGGATACGGTGCAGTTGCTGCGACGCCACTGGTTCATCTGGGACTCCAACGGCACCATCCGCGAGGTGGAAGGGGAAGGGGTCATCGGCCAGCAGCCCATACTCGCCCCCGGCCAAAAGCACGAATACGCCTCCTGGTGCGACCTCACCACCGGCATCGGCCGCATGCACGGCGCCTACCTCATGCGACGCGATGTGGATGGGAAGGAATTTCAGGTGGGCATACCGCAGTTCCGGATGGTGGCGCCCATGCGCCTGAATTAATCCTCCGCCACAGCAATACATTTCAACTCTATCGCTATCGGTGTAGGTAATGCATCGATGCCCACCGTCGTCCGGCAGGGCTGGTTGTCCCTGAAGTATTCCGCATAGATGCGGTTGTAGGTGTGGAAGTCGCGCTGCATGTCGGTCAGGAAGACGGTCACGTCCACGAGGTTCTCCCACTTGGCGCCGCTGGCTTCCAGTACCCGGCGCACATTCCGGAATACAGAATGGCACTGCGCTTCGAAGTCAAACTCAGTGTAGTTGCCCGAGGGGCTTTGCTTCAGGCCGGGCACGCCGTCCGTCTCCGGGTCGCGGGGGCCGATGCCCGAGAGGAACAGCAGGTTGCCCACCCGGCGGGCATGCGGGTACAGGCCGACGGGGCGGGGGGCGTTGGGGGTATCAATTTTTTTAGATGACATAGAAGGTTTGTTCTTTTTCTGGTTCAGGCTGAATTTGAATTCTGTTTGGATTTTTGAGGTGCGATGTGGGATTTTTGATATTTGATTTGCTCCCAGGGGCCTGCGCCAGGTTTGAAGCTCTCCGGAGATAAATCGCACATCGCACATCAGAAATCGCACATCAAAAATTCCACTCACCCCTTCCTTTTCGCCATCTCCTCCTCCCTTAACTTCCGCCTCAGGATCTTACCAACATTCGTCTTAGGCAGTTCGTCGCGGAATTCCACCTGTTTGGGCACCTTGTAGTTCGTCAGGCCTTCGCGGCAGAAGGCGATGACCTCCTTATCGGCAAGGCTTTTTTCCTTTTTCACCACAAACAACTTGACCACCTCTCCGGACTTTTCGTCGGGGATGCCGATGGCGGCGCACTCCAGCACTTTGGGGTGGGAAGCGACGTACTCTTCGATCTCATTGGGGTACACGTTGAAGCCCGAGACCAGGATCATATCCTTCTGGCGGTCGACGATCTGTAAGAAGCCGTCTTCGGTGGCAATGGCCACGTCGCCGGTCTTGAGCCAGCCGTCCACGACGGTTCTGGCTGTTTCTTCCGGGCGGTTGTAGTAGCCCTTCATTACCTGAGGGCCTTTGACCTGCAGTTCGCCGGCCTGTCCGGGGCCCAGGATGTTGCCGTGGTCGTCGGCGATACGCACATCGGTGGAAGGGATGGGCAGGCCTATGGTGCCGAGGCGGCCGGTGTTATCGAGCGGGTTGACCGTTACGACCGGTGAGGACTCAGTCATGCCGTAGCCTTCGGAGAGGGGGCATCCGGTTAGTTTCTGCCACTGTTCCGCCACCGGGCGCTGCACGGCCATACCACCGCCGACCGTCACCTTCAGGCTGCTGAAGTCTACCGAGCTGAAGTCTTTATGGTGGACCAGTGCATTAAATAAAGTATTGACCCCGGTCATGAGCGTGATCTGATAATCTTTCATTGCCTTGATCACCGAACCGAGGTCGCGGGCATTGGTGACCAGCACGGCCAGCGTGCCGATGCTCATCAGGGCCAGGCAGTTGACGGTAAAGGCGAAGATGTGGTACAGGGGCAGGGGGCAGAGGGCGACCTCTTCGCCTTCCTTGAGGAAGGGCATCATCCAGGCGCGGATCTGCAGCATGTTGGCCACCAGGTTGCGGTTGGTCAGCATGGCGCCCTTGGAGACGCCGGTGGTGCCGCCGGTGTACTGCAGCAGGATGACGTCATCGGCGGAGCCCTTGTACTCTTTAAGGGAAAAACGCTTGCCCTGCTTCACCGCTTCGGTGAAGGGCACCGTATTGGGAATGTCGTACTTGGGCACCATCTTACGGATGCTGCGCACCACAAAATTGACGATCTGTTTTTTCGGGAAGCCCAGCATTTCGCCTATGCTGGTGGTGATCACCGTCTTTATACTGGTATCCGGAAGGATCTGCTCCAGGTTGGCGGCAAAGTTCTCGGCGATAACAATGGCCTTGGCGCCCGAGTCGGAAAACTGGTGGCGCATCTCCCGGGGCGTATACAAGGGGTTGGTATTGACGACGACCAGCCCGGCGCGCAGGGCGCCGAACAGCACGATGGGGTACTGCAGCAAGTTGGGCATCATGATGGCGATCTTGTCGCCGGGCTCCAACCCACGGGAGTGCAGGTAGGCGCCGAAGCTTCTGGATTGCCTGTCCACCTCATCAAAGGTTATCTCTTTGCCCATACACGAAAAGGCGGGCTTCTTCCTGAATTTGTCAAAGGTTTCCTCAAACAGTTCTACCAGTGTGGCATAAGCCTCGGGGTTGATATTGGCGGGAACGCCATGGGGGTATTGTTTCAGCCAGGGGCGTTGATCACTCATATTGCTCTTCGTTTTGGTCAATAATTCGCGCTAAAATACGAAAAATCACCTCAACCCTTTAACCAGTTAATATTCAGTTCGTTTTTCTGAATTATATTTCCTATTGCAGCATAATTCCTGTACCTTTGCCCCGCTAAAAAATATTCGTTAACCAAAAAAGCATTCTTTCAATGCTGGATGATAACAAAGACCTTGAAAAGGAAGGGCAGGAAACGCCCGAAGAGCAACAGGTAGAGCCTGCTGCTGAGGCAGAGGAAACAAAGACTACTGCCGAAGAAACCAAAGAAGAAGCTGTAGAGGAGGAAGCTCCCGCGGCTGAAACCAAGGAAGAAGAAGCTCCCGCGGCTGCCGAACCGGAAGAAGAAGAGGTTGCGGCCCCCGTTGCGGAGGCTGAAACCGAAGAGGAAGAAGACGAGGAAGAGGAAGAGGAAGAAGACGAGGAAGAGGCGGTAGCAAAAGAGGAAGACGAGGAAGATTCAGACGAAGACGAAGACGAAGACGAAGAAGTCGACCTGCCGGAAGAAGAAACCGTCGTCGCCGAAACGGCGCATGATGATTTCGACTGGTCCGTCGGCAACAAGTCTGGCCTGGGTACTTCTTACAGCGCAGATGAGATCGAGAAGTACACCGAACAGTACGAATCCACCCTGACCACTGTTTTCGAAAATGAGATCGTCAAAGGTACCGTGACGTCCATCCACGATGGAGATGTTGTACTGGACATCAACTTCAAGTCGGATGGCCTGGTATCGCTTTCCGAGTTCCGCGAAAATCCCGACCTGGCGGTTGGTGACGAAGTGGAGGTTTACGTCGAGCAACAGGAAGACGCCCGGGGCCAGCTGGTGCTTTCCCGCCGGAAGGCCAAGCTGCTGCGCGCCTGGGAAAACATCGTCGACTCCTTCGAGAACGGCACGGTCATTAAAGGTACGGTGATCAGCAAGACCAAGGGCGGCCTGATCGTCGACTGCGGCGGGCTGGAGACCTTCCTCCCCGGCTCTCAGATCGACATCAAGCCGATCATCGATTACGATTCATACGTCGGCAAGACCATGGAGTTCAAAGTGGTCAAGATCAACGAGCAGATCAAGAACGCGGTGGTCTCGCACAAGGCGCTCATCGAGAGCGACCTGGCCGAGCAGCGCGAAGCCATTATCGCCAGCCTGGAAAAAGGGCAGGTGCTCGAAGGCCTGGTCAAGAACATCACCGACTTCGGCGCCTTCCTCGACCTGGGCGGCGTAGACGGCTTGCTGTACATCACCGACATCTCCTGGGGGCGCATCAGCCACCCGAGCGAAGTGCTGTCCCTCAACCAGAAGATCAACGTGGTGGTGCTCGACTTCGACGAGAACAAGAAGCGGATCTCCCTCGGCCTGAAGCAACTGCAACCCCATCCGTGGGAAGTGCTCAGCGAAGGGATCAAAGAGGGCTCCGTCGTCAAAGGCAAGATCGTCAACATCGAAGACTATGGCGCCTTCCTGGAGATACAGCCCGGCGTCGAAGGCCTGATCCACGTCTCCGAGGTGAGCTGGAGCAACCAGCCGATCAACGCCCGCGAGTTCTTCAAGCTGGGCCAGGAGTACGAGGCCAAGGTGGTGACCATCGACCGCGACGACCGCAAGATGTCCCTTTCCATCAAGCAATTGTCCAAAGACCCCTGGAGCGACATCGAAGAGCGCTTCCCCGAAGGCAGCCGCCACAAGGGCGAGGTCAAAAACCTCACGCCCTACGGCGTGTTTGTCGAACTGCAGGAAGGCATCGGCGGCATGATCCACATCTCCGACCTGTCCTGGACGAAGCGATTCTCTCACCCCTCGGAATTCACCAAGGTCGGTGATACGATCGAGATCGTCATCCTGGAGATCGACAAAGAAAACCGAAAGCTCTCCCTCGGCCACAAGCAACTGGAAGAGAACCCCTGGGATACCTTTGAAAACGTATTCCCCGTCGGTTCCTACCACGAGGCGACCATCATCCGCCGGGATGACCGGGGCGCTATCGTACAGCTGCCCTACGGCCTGGAAGCCTTCGCTCCGATCAAGCACATCCGCAAGGAAGACGGCCAACTGGCCGAAGTCGAGGAAGTGCTGACCGTTAAAGTGATCGAGTTCAACCGCGACGACAAGCGCATCCTGGTTTCCCACCTCCGCTACCGCGAAGATATAGAACGCGAAGCCGAACAGGAAGTCCGCAAGGAAAAACAGGAAGAACGCAAGCGCACCAGCCGCGCCGTCAAAAAGACGCAGTCCTCAGTCGAAAAGTCTACCCTCGGGGACCTGGCTGCTTTCTCGGAGTTGAAGGAGCAGTTGCAGG
>JAGFJE010000330.1 GCA_024103175.1 Phaeodactylibacter sp. | reverse complement strand
CGGGCCGCAGAAAGGCGCGGGAAAGCAGGAACAGGCCCGCCAGAAAAAGCAGGAAATTGGCCGCACATATACCCGCTACGCCTGCCCCCAGGTTCGCCAGCGCCCGCCAAAACCACGGAAACAGAGGGAAGAAGGCCAGGTTGTTCTTTTCTTCCGGTTCCGTAAGATATCCGCTTTCCTGAATGCTTTGATAGAAACCGGCATCCCATTTCACCAGATTGTGCGGCCCGGGCCATTCCCGGAATTCTCCCACCAGAAAAAGGGCGGAATACAGGAGGGCAAAGAGCAGAAAATGCACCGCGGTTATCCCTGAAACCTGGCCGGGGCGCAGAGCGCTTTCTAATGATCCGGGCATAATAATAACGGCTTTTTCAGTTTTGAGCTTTGGGCTTATTCTCCCCAATATCATATTTTTCGTACCTTTTGACCAAAACAAAATGAAGGAATCCTTCCAAGCACTCTGGGTAACCGAGCAGCCCGATCAAACCTTCCGCCGGGAAATCACCGAGCGCGAGATCAGCAGCCTGCCGGCAGGAGAGGTGCTCATCCGCGTCCATTATTCTTCCCTGAACTATAAAGACGCCCTTTCCGCTTCCGGAAATAAGGGCGTGACCCGCAATTACCCCCATACTCCCGGAATTGACGCTGCCGGAAAGGTGGCCGACAGCCAGTCTCCCGATTTCCGGCCCGGCGATAAGGTGGTGGTGACCGGCTACGGCCTAGGTATGGATACCTCCGGTGGGTTCGCCGAATATATCCGCGTGCCTGCCGAATGGGTAGTGCCCCTGCCGGAAGGGCTCAGCCTGCGGGAAAGTATGATCTACGGGACGGCGGGCTTTACGGCAGCCCTCTCGGTATACCAGCTGCAAAAGCACGATATCAGGCCGGAGAGCGGCCCCGTAGTGGTGACCGGCGCTACCGGAGGGGTCGGAAGCATTGCCGTGGCCATCCTGGGCAAAAGCGGTTATGACGTGGTGGCCGTGACCGGGAAGCCGGAGGCGGAATCCTTCCTCCGCAGGCTCGGCGCCGGCGAGGTTATCGGCCGGGAAGAGGTGGATGACCAATCGGGGAAAGCTTTCCTCAAACCCCGCTTTATCGGAGCCGTGGATACGGTGGGTGGTAATATCCTGGCTACTCTGCTCAAAAGTATGCACTACGGGGGAGTGGCCACCTGCTGCGGCCTGGTGCAATCTCCGAAACTCAATACTACCGTTTTCCCCTTCATCCTGAAAAGCGTCAGCCTCATCGGTATCGATTCGGTGCAGTGCAGCCGGTCGGTGCGGCAGGTGATCTGGAATAAGCTGGCTGGAGAATGGAAACTGGGCCAACTGGAAGAACTGGCCACGGAATGCACCCTGGAAGAACTGCCCGGAAAAATCGAGCTTATCCTCGAGGGGAAGCTGAAAGGGCGCACCCTTGTCCGCCTGTCTTGATGGCGGATATCTGGAGTTTGCCGCCCTGGCGTAGTATTGGCGTAATATGTCCGGCGCCCTGGCGAAACTTTAAAGTGGGGGTAAATTTCAAATTGTTGCTTTTCTTGCCTTAATTTGTTTCGTACTCCGGAAATGTGATCATTTAAACCACTACACCCGTGTATTTACTAGGTTATGACATTGGAAGTTCTTCCGTAAAGGCGGCTGTCGTTGACGTTGAAAGCGGCAAGGCCATAGGGGTGGCGAAATATCCGGAAACGGAGATGGCCATCCATGCCCCCCGGCCGGATTGGGCGGAGCAGGACCCGGACGATTGGTGGGATAATGTGTGCAAAGCCACCCGGCAATTGTTGCGGGATCACGAAATCGATCCCGGGGAGATCAAAGGCATCGGCATCGCCTATCAGATGCACGGCCTGGTGCTGGTGGACGAAAAGTTCCGCCCGCTGCGGGCCTCCATCATCTGGTGCGACAGCCGGGCGGTGGAGATCGGCGACAAGGCCTTTGAACAAATGGGCCGGACGGCTTGCCTGCGGTCATTGCTCAATTCCCCCGGCAACTTCACGGCCTCCAAACTGCGGTGGGTACAACAGCATGAGCCGGAGCTCTACACCCGCGCCCATAAGTTCATGCTGCCGGGAGATTACATTGCCCTGAAACTGACGGGGCAGGCCGTTACTACCGCCTCCGGCCTTTCGGAGGGCATCCTCTGGGACTTTCAGAAGAACACGCTTTCGGAAGATATACTGAACCACTATGGAATCGATCGGAGCCTGGCCCCCGATATAGCGCCTACCTGTGGCATACAGGGGCGCCTGACTGCCGAGGCTGCCGAAGCGACCGGCCTGGCCGCCGGTACGCCGGTGGCTTACCGGGCGGGCGACCAGCCCAACAACGCCTTATCCCTCAATACCCTTCATCCGGGAGAGGTGGCGGCTACGGGGGGCACCTCGGGCGTGGTATACGGCGTTGTCGATAAGCTGATCTACGATGAAGATTCCCGGGTGAACAGTTTCGCCCACGTCAACCATGAACCGGATAAGCCCAGGGTCGGCGTTTTGCTCTGCATCAACGGGGCGGGCATTCAATACAGCTGGATGAAGCGCCAGGTAGCCGGCAGCAGCATCGATTACGGGGAGATGGAACGCCTCGCCGGCAGCGCGCCGGTAGGGGCGGAGGAGTTGTCCATCCTGCCGTTCGGCAATGGCGCCGAGCGCATGCTCCATAACCGTACCGTCGGCGGCCACATCCACAACCTGCAGTTCAACCGCCATCATCGCCCCCATCTGTTCCGGGCGGCGCTGGAGGGCGTGGCTTTCGCCTTCGTTTACGGAATGAACATCCTGAAGGAAATGGGGCTGGACGTCAACCGGATCCGCGTCGGCAACGACAACCTGTTCCAATCGGCCGTTTTCTCCTCCACCATCGCCACCCTGATGGGCAGCCGGATCGAAGTGTATGATACTACCGGGGCAGTGGGGGCCGCCAAAGCCGCCGGCGTCGGCGCCGGCTGTTACGGCAGCCTGGAGGAAGCCCTCAGGCAGGCCGATGTGGTGGAGGCTTTCGAGCCGGGCTCGGATAAAGGGCCGTACCAGGATGCCTACGGGCGCTGGGGAAGGGCGCTGGAGGAGGCGCTGGGTGGGAAGTGAAAGTTCGGCAGTGATATTGCCGGATTGTTATATTGCTATATTGTTAAACCGCCGCCAGAAGGGTGCGGGAAGCTTACATAAAAAACCAACATCATGGATTCAAAAGCATCACCATCTGATATCGTCACCGGCAAAAAGGAATATTTCAAGGGCATCGGCAAGATCCGCTACGAAGGCCGGGAATCGGACAACCCGCTTGCCTTCAAGTGGTACGATGAGAACCGCAAGGTCGGCGATAAGACGATGAAGGAACACTTCAAATTCGCCGTCGCCTACTGGCACTCCTTCTGCGGTACGGGCGGCGACCCCTTCGGCATGCCTACCAAAGCCTTCCCCTGGCTGGAAGCCTCCGACCCCATGCAGCAGGCGCGCGACAAGATGGACGCCGCCTTCGAGTTTATCACCAAGATGGGCATTCCCTATTACTGCTTTCACGATTACGACCTCGTAGACGAGGCTGATTCACTCGGCGAATCCACCAAGCGGCTGGCGGCCATCACCGACTACGCCCTGGAAAAGCAGAAAGCTTCCGGCGTGAAGCTGCTCTGGGGCACCGCCAACCTGTTCAGCCACCCCCGCTATATGAACGGCGCCGCCACCAACCCCGATTTCCGCGTCGTGGCCTGGGCAGGCGCCCAGGTCCGCAACGCCCTCGACGCCACCATCCAACTGGGCGGCGAGAACTACGTCTTCTGGGGCGGCCGCGAAGGCTACCTCTCCCTCCTCAACACCGACATGAAAAAGGAGACGGAGCACTTCGCCCGTTTCCTGCACATGGCTAAAGACTACGCCCGCTCCCAGGGCTTCAGGGGCAACTTCTTCATCGAGCCCAAGCCGGCGGAACCCACCAAGCACCAGTACGACTACGACGCCGCCACCGTCATCGGCTTCCTGCGGCAGTACGATCTGATGGACGACTTTAAGCTCAACATCGAGGTCAACCACGCCACCCTCGCCCAGCACACCTTCCAGCACGAGCTGCAGGTGGCCGCCGACGCCGGCCTGCTGGGCAGCATCGACGCCAACCGCGGCGACTACCAGAACGGCTGGGATACCGACCAGTTCCCGATCAACGTCTACGAGCTGGCCGAGGCCTGGCTGGTCCTCCTCGAGGCCGGCGGCCTGCAGGGCGGCGGCGTCAACTTCGACGCCAAGACCCGCCGCAACTCCACCGGCCTGGACGACCTCTTCCATGCCCACATCGGTGGCATGGACGCCTTCGCCCGCGCCCTCCTCGTCGCCCACGACGTGCTGGAAAAATCGCCCTACCGCAAGCTGCGCCAGGAGCGCTACGCTTCCTTCGACACGCCCCAGGGCAAAGCCTTCGAAGCCGGCAAGCTCACGTTGCAGGACCTGTCCAATATCGCTCAGGAAAAGGTGAAGCTGGTGCAGCGGAGCGGAAAGCAGGAGCTGTTTGAGAATATTATTAATCAGTATTTGTAGGAAGGTGGGGTGTTACAACCTTTTCAAAGGCCGGCCTGGCGGCCTTGCCCTTTTTCATTTCCATCCCCTCAATCGAGCCGGCTCGTCTCTGTGCTGGAAATGAAAAGGCCACCCCGACATCAAGTGTCGGGGCGGCCTTTGGAAAGCTTTGTCGGGATGGCCGGATTCGAACCGGCGGCCTCACGCCCCCCAGACGTGCACTCTAACCGGGCTGAGCTACATCCCGAGACATTACATTATAAGGACTATGAACAGGATGAGCACTCTAATCCCGAAACGGTCAAAATCTATGATTTTGCTCCGTTTCGAGGACCCACGATTTTCTAATGGGCCTGGGGGAGGCAAGAAAATCGGGGCCGGGCTGAGCTACATCCCGTCTCTGATCGCCGTAGCTTTACGCATAGGCGATTAACGTTCGCCGAAGCTTTACGCGAAGGCGGGCGGAGTGGGCGATGGCGGATTCGAACCGCCGACCTTCCCGTCTTTTTTCATTTTTTGTGGGTAGTGGCGGATTCGAACCGCCGACCTCATGTCTGTCAAACATGCGCTCTAAACCAACTGAGCTAACCACCCAAAAAGACGGGATCAAACATGCGCTCTAAATCCCGCTTCATGAAGCGGGAAGCTAATCGCCCGGAAAACACTTTTTCTCTGCGCTTTTGCAGAGCGAGTGCAAAGATAAAAAAAAGCTGACTTTTTTGCACCCCCTGAAGGGTTTTTTCTGCCGGCATTAAATAAACCAATCTGGCGCTGAGGGAGTTCCAAAAAAAGAACCGGAAAAAGAAAGCCATGGACTTCAACACTTCTGTCGGAAAACTCCTCATCCTCGGCGGGCTGATCCTGCTCGCCGCCGGGATCGCCTTTTACTTCTTCGGCGACAAGCTCTCCTGGCTCGGCCGCCTGCCCGGCGATATCCGCATCGAACGGGAGAACTTCCGATTCTATTTTCCCCTCACCACCATGATCCTCCTGAGTTTGCTGTTGACGATCGTCATCAACCTCATCCGGCGGTTGTTGTAACTTCAAAAGTTATCAACAGAATGTTGATAATTATTCCCGGACAGGCCCTGAAAAAATCATCGGAGGCCCTTACTTTAGGGCGAGAGAATAAGCATTCTGGTTCAAGCACATACTGTAAGGAGAAAACAGTCTCCCAGAATGTAACACTATCCATCTTTATCTTGTACTGTCCGTCCGGCGCCTCCACCAGAGGGCTGGCCAGGTTTGTATTGTTCCCGGCCAGGGGCCTTTTCCAGGCAGCAAGAAGATTATAAGCCATAATATTAAAAAGTTCTAATACCTATGGAAACACCGTCCATTAAGAAAAAAACCAGGAATACCCCTACAAAGACGTATACCCATGAAGAAGCGCTGAAGGCTTCCGTCAAATACTTCAATGGCGATGAGCTGGCCGCCAGCGTGTGGGTCAACAAATACGCCCTGAAGGATTCTTTCGGCAACATATACGAGCGCACGCCCGACGATATGCACCGCCGCATCGCTGCCGAGATCGCCCGCATCGAACAGAAATACCCCAACCCGGTGAGCGAGGAGGAGATCTACGAGGCGCTGAAGGATTTTCAGTACATCGTCCCCCAGGGCAGCCCCATGGCGGGCATCGGCAATGATTTTCAGGTCTCTTCCCTGTCCAACTGCTTCGTCATTGGCAGCGGCGCCGACTCCTACGGCGGCATCGCCAAGGCGGATGAGGAGCAGGTACAGCTGATGAAACGCCGGGGCGGGGTAGGGCAGGACCTTTCCCACCTGCGCCCCAAAGGCACCCCGGTGATGAACAGCGCCCTGACCTCCACCGGCATCGTGCCCTTTATGGAACGCTATTCCAACTCCACCCGCGAAGTGGCCCAGGACGGCCGCCGCGGCGCCCTCATGCTGACCGTTTCCATCAAACACCCGGATTCGGAAGGCTTCATCGACGCCAAGCTGGAAAAGGGCAAGGTCACCGGCGCCAACGTCTCGGTGCGTATCGACGACGAGTTCATGAAAGCGGCCATGGCCGGCAAAACCTACCTGCAAAAGTTCCCCATCGACGCCAAAGAGCCCTTGTTCAAAAAAGAGGTCGACGCCGCCAAGCTGTGGGCAAAGATCATCCACAACGCCTGGAAGTCGGCCGAGCCCGGCGTCCTTTTCTGGGATACCATCATCCGGGAATCGGTGCCGGATTGCTATGC
>JAGFJE010000328.1 GCA_024103175.1 Phaeodactylibacter sp. | reverse complement strand
TGTCTATCGTCCGTTTCCGCGCCGCCATCAAGGAGCCGCAGGAACTGGCGTACATCTTCCTGACCATCGCGCTGGGCCTGGGCTTCGGCGCCGACCAGCGCATCGTCACCATCATCGGCTTCTTCTTTGTAGTGGCCGTCATCTGGGGCAAGTACTACCTCAAGCCCACCGATGTGCAGCGGAGCCTCAACTTTACCGTCATGGCGGAGAACTCCCTGGGTATCTCCCTGGACCGCATCGTCGAGACGATCATGCCGCACTGTAAGGAACTGGAGATGAAGCGCCTCGATGAGAACAAAAACTACATGGAAGCTGCCTTCGTGGCGGAGTTCAACAACTTCAGCGACCTGAACAAGGCCCGTTCGGCCCTCCATGGCCTGGACGATTCCCTGCAGATCAGCTTCCTGGATCAAAACGGGATCATCTGATCCCCGTTTGCAACCTGGTTGAGAAAAACACCTTCCCGTATCGGAAGATCATGCGTTCGCCCCCCTCTGCCAGGAGACAATGTTATTGAACTATCGTTTTAGTTAAAGAAACAGTATTATGGTACAGAACAAGGAAAAAGTAGAAACGCAAGCCGCAGAAGCCCTGACGAACGGTGCAGTTGAACCGAAAGCGGCTCAGGCGCCCACCCGAAAGGGGACGAAGGCTTCCGACTTCAGGAAGGAGCGGAAGTTCGTCATCGAAGGGTTCGACCTTGCTCAGGTGGAGGCCGTCGTGAAGTCTCATCCTGCTCTGTTTGCATCACCCTTCCCCCCCCGGTTCATCAACAATATCTATTTTGATACCCGGGAGTTCCGGAATTACCGGGATAACGTGGCGGGGTCGATGAAACGGGAAAAGTTCAGGATACGATGGTACGGCGAACAATTCGGGCAACTCAAAAAGCCGGTACTGGAGATCAAGATAAAGCGCGGCCTGGCGGGCACTAAAAAATACGCCCCGCTCAAGCCCATCGTCCTCAAGCCTGGTTTTTCAATTGCAGATATCAGGGAATGGCTTAATGAGTCGGATCTCAGCCCCGAATACCTGGAAGCCCTGCGGTATCTGGATCCTACCCTGCACAACCGCTATCGCCGTAAATATTTCCTGTCGGCAGACAAGCGCTTCCGCGTCACCCTCGATGACCAACTGAGCTATATGAATGTGCCCAAGCTGCCGGGCTTCTTCGTCCGCCGGGAAGTGGAATATGGAAAGGTGGTCATGGAACTCAAGTACGACACCGAACACGATGGAGACGCCAGCTGGCTGACCGACCACCTTCCGTTCCGCCTTGCCAAGAACTCCAAATACGTCATCGGCGTAAAAAAGCTGGATATCTGGAACGAACACGAGTGGTAGGCCGGGTTATTCAGGCTGCCGCCCTGCGGAAAGCAGCGGCCTTGTTGTTGTAACGGAAATGAACGCTCTGGCGGAGTGGCCCGATCTCATTTGATCTTTATGGGGCCGGCCACTCGCCAGAGCTTTCGCATTTTTCAGGTATACCTTCCTCTGGAAATTCGCGAAGTGGATTCCCCGGAAACGCGAGGGCCTTCCATCCTACTTCCTCAGGGGCCGGGAAATATTGATTCGGAATGTACTTTTGGCCCCTTCCTTCACTCCTTCACAACCGGAAACGCCGTCTTGTCATTACTTTCCCTGTCATGCCGGATGATCAGATAATAAGGGCCCTTGGGCAGGGAGCTGAGGTCGAGCGATAAGTCCCGGCCATCTTTGATGGGTTGCACAAAAACTTCTTTGCCCTCGGGGGTGATCAACCATACTTTATCAGCCTCGGCTCCTTTTTCCAGCGTTATGTTCAGTACGTCGGAGAAGGGGTTGGGCGACAGCTGGATGGCTCCGCTGGCCCCGGCCATATTGGCCGGCTTCCATTCGCTGTAGGAATAACTGCCGTCCTTTCTTACCATTTTCAGGCGGTAGTAGGTTAACTTTTTCGGAGGGTCCTCATCGAGAAAATGGTAATTCCGAGCCGGGCCGCCGGCAATGCCTAAAGATTTGGAATGCCCTTTGAGAAAGAATTCGCTGCCGTCATCCGAACGCTCAACCTCAAAGAAGTCGAGGCCTTCTTCCCGCGAGGTCGTCCAGCTGAGGCGGACGGCGCTGTCCCCTTCCTCTACAGAGAAGTTGGCCAGCTCGACGGCAGGTGTATCCGAAATGATGAAAGCCAGGTTCTGGCCGGAAGCCTTAGCCCCGGCTTCGAGCGCTACCTGTTGGGCATCCTGGCCTCGTTTGCATCCGGGAGCCCTGCCTTCGAGGGGTTGGCCGGGGTTGAAAGCGGAGGGAGCGGCGCCGAGGGTGTAATTTCCGGCAGGCAGGCCGCTGAAGCGGAAATTTCCGTCGGCATCAGTATATTCCATGGCGAATAACTTGCCGTCTTTATCATAGAGGTTGACGATCAGCCGGGCTATGCCGGGCTCATTGCCGTCGCGGGTGCAGTTGCCGTTTTTGTCAAGCCATGCCTGCCCCCCGAGGGATGCCGGGGCGCTTATGGCCTTCTGGACAACTTCGTGCGCCCCGATGTCGTATCCCTTTTCCTGAGGGCGGGGCGCCTTCCAAAAATCGGTATTTACCGGAAGGCTTATCCCGGCATCCCGGCAGGGGCTTTGCCGGGATATCCTGAAGTGCTCGGGCTCATTTTTATCGGGATGAAGGAACTCGGGGTTGGCCCACCTGCCATGGGGCTCAAACCCGGGGTGCGCATTGCGCATGGCCTCAAAAGTGAGGTTGTTGAACACTTCCTGTTTGGGAGAAACGCCAAAATAACAATTGTTGTCAAAAACAATATCAGGGTTGAGTTTCCCTTCAATTTCCTGGCTGGTGTTGCTGAAGTCGAAAATATTGTTTCTGAATTCTACCCCGCTGATACCTTCTCTCAGCCAGATCAGGTTGCCGGTGCGGTTCCCCGGGGCGATTACATTATTCCAGAGCTGGGTTTCTCCGGTATTGCCAACCAGCACAGAGTGGTGGCCGTTCCCGGCTACGATATTGTTGACGGCGCGCACCCGGGGCGAACGGATGGTCAGGTCGCCATAGCCCTGGCTGATGGAGTTGGAGTACAGGAAATTCCCCCTCACTTCAACAGTGTTCACCCATTCGTAATTGATGTAAATACCGCCTGCATGGGAATACATGAGCCGGTTGCCTTCCAACAGGATCTTCGAACCGGTGGTGACGTCTATCCCGTCTTCGCCGGCACGGAGGGTAGTATTGTTGCGAATGATGATGTTGCCGTCCAGGTCGTTCTCTTCCGAATCCCGGTGGCAGGTGATGGCGTCCTCCAGTTCGAGCACTTCCGGGTTTTCTATCCAGCAGCCTTCCACCAGTACATCTCTGAGTTTGTTGTTTGGCGAACCGTTCAGCAGGATGCCATTGACGCCGTAATTGTATACATAGAGGCCTTTCAGCCATAAGTTCCCACCGCCGTAACTGGACCGGACGGCATTGCCGGAGCAATTGGTGACATCCACGTCGTTGATGATGATCCAGGAATTGCCGTCCTCTCTTCCCAGCCACAGCATATTGTTTCCCCCATTGTCAATATGGAGGTTTTCCACGATAATGTAGTTGTGGAGCAGGACGATTCCCCGCCCGCCCTGGCAGTCGATCCTGGGCTTAGCCCGGCCCTGGCCGTACGACCCGAAATAGACGCAGTTGTGATTTTGCGGGTCAACCAACTGGAAACTGATGGCCTGGCCGATCACACTGTCCTGTATGGTGGCCACTCCACCGGGAGCCCCTCCTTTGCGCGGCTCCAGCGGCCCGTCTGTCCACACTCCTCCTTTTTTGAACAGGATGCTGTCACCCGGCAGGAATGCCACTTTATTGACCCTGGAGATGGATTTCCAGGGGCCGGTACTGCCTCCCTGGTAAGTAGGCGCCAGGCCGTCGTACCGGTCACTGCCATTTTCGGAGTCCACATAGTAGGTGCCGCCGACGGCTTCACTGCAGGATGTTAGCGACAGCAGCAATATCAACAGGAAAAGTTCCGCCAGCCTGGCGGCAAAAAACAGGAGAGCCGCTAACCGGCGGCCCTTTCTTGGAATAGTGTAGAAAGCCATTGATTTTGTTTTTTCTGTGCAGGGCGTTTTTTGAGGCACTTGTCTACTACTCTTATACGGAATGAAGGCGGCGCCAGGTTACTTAATCAGAGAGGAATTCATAAAAAAGCCCCGCCGGTGTTTCCACACAGCGGAGCCTGGATGTCTTTTCCCATATTTGAAGGAGGGGGGAGAAGCTTTTACTCTTTCATGATGATGAACTTACCGGATTGTACCGCCTCGCCGGCAATGATCTGTAGGGCATAGATGCCGTCCGGCAGCGAGAGCCCTTCCAGGCTGACTACATTCTTTCCCCGGTGGATCTCCCGTTCTTCCAGAAGCGCCACCTTTCCATTCATACTTATTGCCTGTATCCTTGCCCGGCCTTCAAACGTGCTACTGAAGGACAGCGTCAGCCGGTCGGTTGCCGGGTTGGGATAAACGGACAGCTCATCGACAACCGACAGGGCCGTTACGCGGGCGTATCTCTCTTCATCTTCTTCTTCCCAGGTTTCTGTAGGCGGGGCGCCATCATCAGGCGCCGGACGGGCATTGCCGGGAGCAATGTACTCGACGCACAGTTCCGGCGCCTGGGCCATGGCCCCGTCGAATGCCCTTGCCGGCCGCCTTCCAATGCCGTCGATCATAATGGCGACCGAACTGGCGGAAGTGTAGCCACTTCGGTTGACGATCTCCTGGAGAATTGAAGACAGGTCCGGCGATTGCTGGGCGTATCCGGCCTGGCCGGGCAACAGCCAGCCGGAAGGCATCCACTCCACCGATGCGTTGGTGGCGGGCCGGATGCTGATGTTGTGGCTGCCGCCGCCAAAGCTCTCGGCATCATCGCTGGCTTCTCCGTAGGCCCGCAGGTGGCAAAAACCCTCATCCCGGGGGCCTTCAACCGTAAACTGAATGCTGGCCTTCAGTATCCTGGCGCCCCGGGGAATGCCCAGGCCGGAAAAGCGCATGCCGGCCAGCAGGCTGCCGCCGTTGCCGGCAGTGGCCATTGCCAGGTCGCTGCCGGTGAGGCTGACCTGGCCGTTGGCGCCCTCGGCCGCATCGTCGGCAGAACGGCTGACCCGGGCACAGCTGAAAGCAGGAACAGCGGCTCCTCCTCCACAACTGCAATCGGCCTGTATGGTTTCCCCTATGGTGTTGGGGTTGCCGTCGTCACACTCGCTCCCAATTTGATCCCCTATGTTGGGGTTGCTGTCATCACAGTCGACATCGGCACAAACCCCGTCGCCGTCGGCATCGCCGATGCCCGGGCAGGGCGTCGGGGCGCCGGTGCAGTTGCAATTGGCGTCTATGCTGTCGTTGTAAGTGTTGGGGTTGCCGTCATCGCAGGGCGCGCCGTAGTCGCCCGAAAGGGCCGGACAATCAAAAGCGGGAGGGGTGTCGAAATATTCCACGCAAAGCTGGGGCGCGCGGGAGGCAAATCCTTCAAAGGATTCCGCCGAACGCCGCCCGGTACCCGCAATGATAAGCACAACGGCGCTGTTGCTGGAAAACCCGCTGCGGTTGACGATCTCCTGGAGGATGGCAGACAGGTCCGGCGATTGCTGCGCTAAACCGGCTTCCCCAACCGTGTTCCACACCGAGGGCATCCATACGGCCGATGCATTGGTCCGGGGGCGGCTGCTGATGTTGAACATGGAGCCGCGGAAACTCTGGGCGTCATTGCTGGCCTCTCCGTATATGGTGAGCCTTGCCGGGTTCTCATTATTCGGATTCTCAGTGGTGAACTGTATACGGGCGCTGGTAATGTATGCACCCCGGGGAATGTTGAGGCCGTCAAACCGCATTCCTATAATCTGCTCGCCGCTGTATGGGTCGCTTCCCAGCTCGAGGTCATTGCTGGCCAGGCGGATCTGCCCGAACGGTTGCTGCTCCGCATCATCCCTCACGTCATTGATACGGCTGCAGGTGAGCGTAGGCGCCACGCCGGTACTGCCGCCGCCACAGCTGCAGTCGGCCTGTATGGTTTCCCCTGTGGTGTTGGGGTTGCCGTCGTTGCAGGGGTCGCCGGGCTGATACGTGACGTTGGGGTCGTTGTCATTACATTCTACATCGGCACAGAGGCCGTCTCTGTCGGCATCAACGCTGCCCGGGCAGGGTACCGGTGTGCCGGTACAGTTGCAATCGGCGTCGATAATGTCGTTGATGGTGTTGGGGTCGCCGTCATCACAGGGCTGATCGGGCTGGGTGGTGATGTTGGGGTTGAGGTCGTTACAATCCACGTCGGCGCAGATGCCGTCGCCATCCATGTCGCCGATGCCGGTGCAGGCCGTGGGAACGCCGGCACAATTGCAATTGGCGTCCAGGATGTCGTTGACGGTGGTGTTGTCGCCATCGTTGCAGGCGTCTCCAGGCTGGGACGTAACGTTCGGGTCGTTGTCATCGCAATCCACATCATCGCACAGGCCGTCGCCGTCGGCATCGCGGGACCGGACAGCCGGGTCGTTGTCGTCGCAATCCACGTCGGCGCAGATGCCGTCGCCGTCGGCGTCGCCGATGCCGGTGCAGGCCGTGGGGACGCCGGCGCAGTTGCAGTTGTTGCCGATCACATCATTGATGGTGGTAATATCGCCATCATCGCAGGCGTCCCCCGGCTGATAATTGACGGCAGCGTCGTTGTCGTCACAGTCCACATCATCGCAGATGCCGTCGCCGTCGGCATCGCGGGACCGGACAGCCGGGTCGTTGTCGTCGCAATCCACGTCGGCGCATACACCATCGCCGTCGGCGTCGCCGATACCGGTGCAGGCCGTGGGGGCGCCGACGCAGTTGCAGTTGTCGTCGAGCCGGTCATTGATGGTGGTGTTATCGCCATCATCGCAGGCCTGCCCGGTATAGGAGATAATGGAGGCATCGTTGTCGTCGCAATCCACGTCGGCGCAGACGCCGTCGCCATCGGCATCGCCGTCGCCGGTGCAGTCGGTGGGGATACCGGCGCAGTTGCAGTTGTCGTCGAGCCGGTCATCGATGGTGGTATTGTCGCCGTCGTCGCAGGCCTGCCCGGTATAGGAGGTTATGGAGGCGTCGTTGTCATCGCAATCCACATCGGCGCAGATGCCGTCGCCGTCGGCGTCGCCGATGCCGGTGCAGGCCGTGGGGGCGCCGGCGCAGTTGCAGTTGTTGCCGACCACGTCATTAATGGTGGTGTTATCGCCATCATCGCAGGCGTCCCCCGGCTGATAATTGACGGCAGCGTCGTCGTCGTCGCAGTCCACATCGTCGCAGAGGCCGTCGCCGTCGGCATCCCGGGTGGTTACGGAGGCGTCGTTGTCGTCGCAATCCACATCGGCGCATACACCGTCGCCATCGGCGTCGCCGGCGCCGGTACAGGGGGTGGGGGTTCCGACGCAGTTACAGTCGCCGTCGACCTGGTCATTGATGGTGGTGTTGTCGCCATCGTCGCAGGCCTGTCCGGTATAGGAGGTTATGGAGGCGTCGTTGTCATCGCAATCCACATCGGCGCAGACGCCGTCGCCGTCGGCATCCTGAGTAGTGATATTGGCATTGTTGTCGTCACAGTCCACATCGGCGCAGATCCCGTCGCCATCGGCATCACCGGTTCCCGGGCAGGAAACGGGGGCGCCGGCGCAGTTGCAATTGTCGTCGATGGCGTCATTGATGGTATTAGGGTTGCCGTCGTTGCACAGGTCGCCGATATTGGCCATTCGGGCCGGGCAATCGAAGGTTGCGGTTGCAGTCGTATATTCGACACAGAGTTCCGGGGCCAGGTTGTCGTTTCCGTCAAAAGATTCCGCTACGCGCCGGCCGGTACCTTGGATGAAGAGGACAATGGAGCTGCCGGAAAAATACCCGTTCCTGTCCACTATCTCCTGAATGACAGCAGACAGGTCCGGCGTTTGTTGATCCGGGCCCCTGTCTCCGATATTTTGCCATTCGGCCGGCGCCCAGCTGACGCTCGCAGCGGTTCGCGGCCGGGTGCTTATGTTCTGGAAAGAAGCCTGGAAATTGCCCGGGTTATCGCTTGCCTTACCGGTGATGGTAAGATTGCAGGGGTTGTCATTTTCATCATCCTCAACAGTAAACTGAATGCTGGCGCTAACGATGGTGGCGCCCTGCGGAATGTTGAGGTTGCTGAACCTCAACCCTATCACCTGGTTGCCCCGGCCGGGGTCTTCGGCCAGCTCGAGGTCGGTGCTGTTGAGGCTGACATAGCCGGAAGCGTGTTCTTCTCCATCCGCCTCGCTGCTTGCGATGCGGGCGCAGGTGAGCACTATTGGGGCTCCGGTGGCGCCGCCGCCACAACTGCAGTCGGCCTGAATGGTTTCCCCAACGGTATTGGGGTCGCCGTCATCACAGGGGTCGCCCGGTTGATGGGCAATGCCGGGGTCATTATCATCGCAGTCGGCGTTGGAGCAGACACCGTCTCCATCGGCGTCGCCGATCCCGGTACAGGGAGTGGGCGCGCCGGTGCAATTGCAGTTGTCATCGATCGCATCATTGATGGTCGTGGGGTCGCCGTCATCGCAGGGATCGCCGGGGTAGATGGTGATACTGGGGTCCGGGTTGCAGTCCAGAGCGCTTTGTTCATAGACGCCGATGTCAATCCCGGCGCCCTGTGGGCGGAGCGTACCCCAGAAATCTTCAGTTATGGGCACGGTGATGCCCCGGTCGATGCAGGGGCTGGTGGCGGCCAGCCGGAAATAGTCGGGGGAAGTCCTGCCCGGCCTGACAAACTCCGGGTTGCCCCAGAAGCCGTTGGGCTCGAACAGGGGGTTGGCGTTCCGGTATTCCTGGAAGGAATAGTTCTCATATATCTCCTGGCCCATTGACATCCCGTAATAGCAATTATAATCGAAGACAATACTATTGGAGGGCGTTTCGATGTGGATCTCCTGGTCAACCGCCGAGAAATCGAAAATATTGTTCTTCAATTCCACACTGCCGACATTTTCGGTGAACCGGATCAGGTCTCCGGTCCGGTTCATAGGAGAGATGACGTTGTTCCAAAATTTGGTGTTGTCAGTGTCGGAAAACGAAAGGCAGTTGTGGCCGTTGCCGGCTATGATATTATTGAATGCCCACACATTGGAAACCCGGATGGAAAGGTCTCCATTGCCCCGGTCGAAGGAGTTGGAGAAGAGGAAGTTATTCCTCACTTCGATGGTGTTAACCCAGGGTTTGCTCAGCAAAATACCGGCGGAAAAGGAGTAGCGGATGTCATTCCCGTCGAGCAGGACGTGTGTGCCGGAGGTGACGTCGATCCCGTCTTCGCCGGCACGGCGGATGGTATTGTTCCGGATGATGATGTACCCTTCCAGGTCCCAGGTGTTTTCACCCTGGTGGCAGGTGATGGCATCTTCCAGGTCGGCCGTTACCGGGTTTTCCACATGGCACTCTTCCACCAATACATGCTTCAGCAGGTTGTTGGGCGACCCGCTGAGGAGAATGCCGTTCACTCCGTAATCATAGACATAAAGGCCTTTCAGCCAGATATTGCTGCCTCCTTCATTGGAGCGGACGGCATTGGCGTTACTGCGGGTCACATCTACATCAAAAATATTGACCCAACGGGTGCCGTCTGCGCGGTTGAGCCATAACACGTTGTTGTCTCCATTGTCCAGGTGAAGGCCCTCGACGATGATGTAATTGTGTTCAATAATAACGCCCCTTCCGCCCTGGCAATCGATCTTGGGCTTTTCCGTGGCGGCGCCGTAGGCCCCGAAGTATACGCAGTTGTGGTTGTTAGGGTCTACGAGGTCAAAGGTAAGTGGTTCGCCGACAACCGTTTCCTGAATGGTAATGGCGCCTCCGGGGGCGCCGCCGTTCATGGGCTCCAGCGGGCCGTCCGTCCAGACAGCTCCTCTTTTGAATAGAATGCTGTCGCCCGGGGCGAAAAGAGTGCTGTTCACCTTGGAAATGGTCTTCCAGGGGCCGGCTCCTTCACCGGTAAAGGTGGCGGACAACCCGTCATTGTTGTCGTTTCCGTTCTGAGCATCAACGTAGTAAGTGGTGGCCCAGGAGGCGGCGCTCGCCAATAAGACTAAAAAGATAGCGAGTATCGCCCTGGGGAACCAACCCGTTGAGAGGCCATGGGAATACTGAAAGCTGCTGTTTTCGAGTGCTGTTCTGTCGTTGGGAATGCTGTGCATATTCATTTTGTAGCCCGGTGTTTGTGTATTTAATTACTACTAATGCGTACTAGAGGAGCGCATGCGCCCTTCTGGTTTTCTAGTCTCGTAAAAACAAGAACTATGCCAGTCTTGTGTGTGCTTTCCAGTTGGATCTGATCAGGGCTAGGCGGCCGCCGGTTTGGAGATTATGAAGGAAACGGTGCTGAGGCTTGGTGTCAGCAATGGCCTGCAAACTTAAACATATTATTTTAACTAATAAAAAAAAGTGTATATTATTTTTTTAGGCATGAAAGGTATTCTTAGCGATTCTCGCTTTGGGCGAGGTGACATCTTTTGAGGAACGAAAAAGGTGTCATCTCGCCCAGATTAGGACACCTCCAAGGGCACTTCGAAGAGCCAAAGCGAGAATCGCTGAGGTATTCTGCCTTTGCCATTGGCCAGGTATAAAATAAAAAAGCCATCCCGGACGCTCAAAGTCCGCCGGGATGGCTTAACCGATGCCATAGAGGTATAGGCGCCGGGCTGGTTATTTTACCATTACAAATTTTGAAGAACGCAGAGATGTACCTATATAGATCTGCAGGAAGTACATTCCTTCCGGCAACAGCAGGTTTTCCAGCTCCAGTGTATTTTCTCCCAGAATTATTTCCCTCGTGGTTTTCAGGGCGGCCCGGCCGTTCGCGGTGCGGATGTGAAGCTGTGCTTCTCCTTCTAAACCGCTACTGAACGATATGGTTAGCCTGTCCTTTGCAGGATTGGGGTAAACATTCAGCGGGCTGAGGGCGATTCCGTCCTCCGGCCATGCTTCCACCGCTATAGCGCCAGGTTCCTGTTTCAGCGCCGCCTGAGCAGGAGCGATATATTCTACGCACAATTTAGGTGCTTTTGTGGGTGCGCCATCGTAGGCTTCCGCGGTCCGCCTGCCCGTTCCGTTCATAATGATCACGATAGCGCTGGAGGAAGTATAACCGGGCCTGTTGACGACTTCCTGAATGGCCGGGCCGATATCCGGCGTTCGTTGGGCGGCTCCCGCCTGGTTTACCGTTGGCCAGGTATCCGGCGCCCAGCTGACGCTGGCATTGGTGCGGGGGCGGCTGCTGATGTTCGAGTTGGTGGTAGCGAAGGCAGGCGGGTTGTCCGACGCCTGGCCGAATATGCTGAGGTTACAGGGATTGTCGTTAACGGCTTCATCGACCGTAAACTGGATATATGCTGAATTGATCACAGCGCCCTGGGGAATGGCCAGGCCGTTAAACCGCATTCCGATGAATTGGCTGTTGCCGTTGTCGGTGGCCAGTTCCAGGTCGCTGCTCGTCAGGCTGACTGAACCACTGGAAATGCGCTGTTCGGCGTCGTCGCCGCTGCTGCTTACCATGGTGCAGGCTGTGGTTGGCAGGGCGGCGCCGCCGCCGCAACTGCAGTCGGCCTGTATGGTCTCCCCTACGGTGTTGGGGTTGCCGTCGTTGCAAGCCATACCGGGGCGGTTGGTATTACTGGGGTCGTTATCATCACAGTCTACATCAGCACAGACGCCGTCGCCGTCGTTGTCGCCGATGCCGGTGCAGGCGGTGGGCAGGCCGGCGCAATTGCAGTTGGCATCATAGACGTCGTCCAGGGTCGTATTGTCGCCGTCGTCACAAGGTTCGCCGGCAACGGCGGTGACGCCGGCGTTGTTGCCGTCACAGTCTACATCGTCACAGATGCCATCGCCATCGGCATCGCCGACCCCCTGGCAGTCGTTGAAGGTTCCGGCACAGTTGCAGTTGGCGTCGTATACGTCATTTATGGTAGCCGGATTGTTGTCATCACAAACGGCGCCAAAATAATGCGTAATGCCGGGGTCGTTGTCGTCGCAATCCACATTGGAGCAGACGCCGTCGCCATCCTCGTCGCCGATGCCGGTGCAGGCTGTGGGGGCGCCTGTACAGTTACAATCGATGTCGATGACGTCATTGATGGTGGTGTTATCCCCGTCGTTGCAAGGGGCGCCGAAGTTGGCATTGATGGCCGGGCAGTCAGGGAGGCTGAGGGAATACTGGACGCAAAGCTGGGGCGCTTTTACAGCGGACCCTTCAAAGGATTCAGCCGTACGCTGGCCGGCGCCGTCAATGATCAGTACGACCGAACTGTTGGCGGTATAGCCGGGGCGGTTGACAATTTCCTGGATGACCGCGGCAATATTGGCGGTGCGTTGCCCTATGCCGGCCTGGCCGACGAGTTGCCAGTTAGGTGGTTCCCAGGTAACCGTTGCATTGGTGCGCGGGCGGCTGCTGATGTTCCATTTGGTGCTGGAAAAAGCTGGGGCGTTATCAGAAGCCTGCCCGTAAATGCGGAGGGTGCAGGGGTTGAGGTTGGTAGCCTCGTCGGCAGTGAACTGTATGGTGGCCTCCCGGATATAGGCGCCGGGCGGGATATTCAGGCCGTTGAAGCGCAACCCTACGATCTGGTTGCCTACGCCCGGGTCGTAGATCAGGTCAAGGTCGCTACTGGTAGGGAGCATGCTTCCCGTGGGCCGTTCTTCGGCATCATCCGTTCCGGCGCTGATCTTCGAGCAAGTGGTTACCGGGCCAAGGGTTACCTGAACGGCGGCAGATTGGGTAGTGTTGCCGTCATTATCCCTTGCGACGGCAAAAATATTGTAATCGCCTTCCTCAGAAATGAATTGGTTAATGGAGTAGGGGGGCTGAAAGTCTGTACCGATCGGAGTATTATTGATATAAAAATCCACCCGGCTTACGGCCCCGTCGCCGTCGGAGGCAGTGGCGTTTATCGTGATGGCCTGGGGAGAGGTGTAGATCGTGCCGTTGGCCGGCGCCGTGATGGAAACAGTCGGAGGCGCCCCAACCATGTCTTGCTTTATCATCGTGAAGTAATCCTCCACTGCCCCGGTTTCCCGGATGAATTTCAGGTCCATCTGGTTGCCGGTGACCTCGATGAGCATGGAGCCCAGTTGGGGGATCGAGGAATACATTACCGGATGTGTTGTTGCGATGTTTCCCTTTTTTCCGGCAGAACCGGTTACAATATAGACCGTTCCCCGGGAAGAAGGGCCGGCGCCGACGGTTTTGACGTATGCGCCGTCCCCGTCCAGCCTCCCATCGCCCAGGTTGACGCCCATAGAGGCGGGGTCCCAGGTATTGGAATAGCCGTAGTGCCCGTTGATGAGATAAGACCGTTGGTAATTGTGTACGTGCCCTAAGAGCACCAGGTCTACGCCATGAGATTCCAATATCGGCAGCCAGTTTTCCCGGATATAGGTCTGCCGGGAGGAAATGTCGGAGTCGTTGGTTGAGTAAGGAGGGTGGTGAAAAAAAACGACCTTCCAGCGCATTGTGGTGTTGGACAGGTCGGTGGCCAGCCAGGTCATCATCGGCCCACCGGGCGTGCGGTTGGAGTCATCCGAATCCAGGGATACGAAATGCACATTGCCGTAGTCGAAAGAATAGTAGGCCTCGGTGCCCGAAGGCGTCCCGCCGGCCTCGCCGTTGGTGGGCATGGTGAAAATATCGTAGTAGGGCCCGGATTGAGTAGGGCTGTCAGCCGTCAGGGTTTCGTGGTTGCCGATAGCCGGCCACATGACGGTATTGGCGATCCGGTCTTCGTACATGTTCTCGAAAAACGCCGTCTGAAACTCCGCATCCGTCCCCGATTCGTAGGCGTTGTCTCCCAGCAGGAGCATCATATCGACGCGGGTGGCGCCGATATAGTTGTTAAAAGCGTCCCGGACGGCCCTTTGGTTCTGGTTGCTGGTGCCGCAATCGCCCAGGACCCAGGCCCGAATGGTGGGGGTAGAGCCCGGAGTGGGGGAAGTGCGGAAATAATACTTGCTGCCCGGCAAAGTCATTTGCCCCGAAGAATTGCCGACGGCGTAGTAAAAAGTGGTGTTGGCGGGCAGCCCGCTGATCGTCACCTGATGGTCGGTGCGCGTACCGCTGACGGTGTTGGTGTAAGGCAGGCTGGAAGGGCTCATGCCGTACCACACCCGGGTGGAAGTGGCTACATCGGTTCGCCATTTAATGGTCATGCTGCTGGGGGTGCCGGATTGCAGGTAGGGCCCTCTGATGATGGTTTGGGCGTAGGATCCGGCGGAAAGGATCAACGTAACGAAAAAGATCAAGGGCAGGTGGTAAAGGCTTTTTTTCATAGTGCCGTCTTTTGATGATTATAATTCGGTACTCAAAAGGCGGCAGGGGGGAAAGAAAAAAGTATCCGCCTTGTCTAATAGTAGACAAAGTTGATACGCTGCGGCCACCCCTGAGGATGCCGGTAAATGATTAGAAGGTGATTAAAAGAAAAGCCGGTATTTCTCAATTAACGATGTTGTATGACGAACTTCACCGTTGCCAACGCATTTGCCGAGTGCAGTTGCAGAAAGTAAACGCCAGTTGGCAGAGACAGCCCATCCAGGATGAACGTATTTTCTCCTTTCTGAGCTTCCCAGGCCTCCCGGATGACGATCCGCCCGTTGGCATTCCGGGCCAGTACCTGCAAGGGCCCCTCAAAGGAACTGTTGAAAGTAACCGTCACCCTTTCCTTCGCAGGATTCGGGTAGATGGCGAGGGAGCCGGATAAACCACTGTCACCGGCCTTGACGGGCGTTATAGTGCTGCCGCTCTCCCTTTCCGTAATGCCGGGCACTGCTCTGGTAAACGGGCGGTTTTCCATGGACGGAGGAGCCAGGTATTCCACACAGAGCTCCGGCGCCTGCCCCGGGGAACCATTGTACGACTCGGCGGTGCGCCTGCCGGTACCGGTAATCAGTATAGCGACCGAGCTGTTGGAATTATAGCCGTTGCGGCCGACAATCTCCTGGATAACGGAACTGATGTTTGGTGTTTGCTGTGCTGCGCCTGCGCCCCCTACCGAATTCCAGGCCGGTGGGGCCCAGGACACTGCGGCGGCCGTCACCGGGCGGTTGGAAAGGTTATGGCTGCTGCTGGAGAAGGGCGCGGCGTTA
>JAGFJE010000320.1 GCA_024103175.1 Phaeodactylibacter sp. | reverse complement strand
ATGAAGAAAATCTATTTCGCATCAGATTTCCACCTCGGGATAAACGCCCGCCTCAGCAGCCGGGAGCGGGAGCGGCAGGTCGTCCGCTGGCTGGACGAAATCAAGGAGGACGCCGCCGAGATCTTCCTGGTGGGCGATATTTTCGACTTCTGGTTCGAATATAAGACCGTAGTGCCCAAGGGGTATATTCGGTTGCTGGGCAAGCTCGCCTCCCTGCGGGATGCCGGCATTCCTATTCATTTCTTCACCGGTAACCACGACATGTGGATGTTCCGTTACTTTGAAGAAGAACTGGGCATTCCCACCTACCGAAAGCCGGTCATCCGGGAACTGATGGGGAAGACTTTCTTCATCGGCCACGGAGACGGGCTGGGGCCGAACGACCATGGCTATAAGCTCCTCAAGAAAGTCTTTGCCAACCCGCTCTGCCAGTGGCTGTTCGAACGGCTGCACCCCAATTTCGGCATCGGGCTGGCCAATTACTGGTCCGGGAAGAGCCGGGGGGCTAAAAAACCCAAAAAAGTGCGCTTTCTCGGAGAAGACAAAGAACGCCTGATCGCCTACGCACAGCGAAAACTGGAACAGCACCCCGTTGACTTCTTTGTCTTCGGCCACCGCCATTTGCCCATCGACTACACGCTAAATAACGGAAAAAGCCGTTATATTAACCTGGGAGAGTGGATGCACCACAACTCCTTCGCCGTCTTTGATGGCGAAAAGCTGGAGATCCAATTTTTCGAAAATGAAAATGGCCGGGTATACGGGAATCACAAGGTGGAACAGCAGCAGGCCTGAGGGGAGCCCGGGCGTTATTCGTTGTTTGTTGTTCGTTATTCGTTGGGCGGCAAAAGGCCATCTGCCGGCGGGCAACAACCAGCGGGCAATCGTGGCGCTGTTCGGAATTTTTACCCGGCTGAGGAACGAGAACGGGTGGTGTTCGGCAGTTCGCAGGCGCCTGAAAATCAGTATGCATTTTGGCGCTGTTCGGAATTTTTACCCGGCTGAGGAACGAGGACGGGCGGTGTTTTTACCCGGCCGAGGTACGAGGACGGGCGCTGTTCGCCAGGTCGCTGAAAACAAAGGATTTTTGCTTTTTAAGACACCCATTTCTGAACAGTCTCTGCATTTTTTCAAAAAGCACAGTTTTTTGAACAGTTCTGCAATCGTTTTCTTTCTCTTTTTCTGGGCCTCTTTCCTTCTACTCCCGGGCTTCAGTCCCCAGCCGGCGCCCTCCCGAATCCCGAGTCCCGAATTCCGCCTCCTCTACACCCTCCCTCTGGAAGCCAAATATTTCACTCTGGACAAACTGCGGCAGGCCTACCTGGTCACCCCCTCCAATGAGGTGGTCAAGTACAGCCCCGAAGGAAAAGAACTCTTTCGCTACAACAACAATACCCGGGGCGAACTGAGCTATATAGACGCCACCGACCCTTTCAACCTGCTGTTGTTCTACCCGGAGCTGCAGGCCATCGCCACCCTCGACCGGACCATGAACGAAACAGCCCTGCTGTTCCTCTTTTCAGCGGATATCATCAGCGCCACGGCCATCGCCCTGGCCAATGACAACAACATATGGGTATACGACCAGGCCACTTTCCGGCTGGTAAAGATCGCCCCTGATGGGGCCGTCCTGGCCAGCAGCGACAACCTCAGCGCCCAGTTGGCGCGGCCTCCCCGGGCCGGGCAAGCGGTAGCCCGCGAAAACATGGTATACCTCAACGACATGGAAAAGGGCATTTTCCTCTTCGACGGCTTCGCCCAGTACCACCAGCTGATCCCCCTTCCGGGATACGAACACATGCAGATGCTGGATGGCAACCTGCAGCTGTTCAAAAAAGGCGAACTCGCCACCTACAACCTGGAGACATTGAAAAAAACAGAATTACCGGCGCCCAAGGCCGACAAGCCTGTTGTTCAGGCTCGCTGGCAGGGCCGGCGCCTGTACCTGCTAGATGAAGACGGGCGGCTGGCGGTGTATGAATGGAATGAGGGGAAGGAATGAGGGAATTTTACCCGGAAGAGCCTGTGGTGAAGACGGGGAGGGAATGAAGGAATGAGGGAATTTTACCCGGAAGAGCCTGTGGTGAAGACGGGGAGGGAATGAAGGGAAGCCCACTCAGTCAACCAATCCTTCACTCCCTCATTCCATAAAAAACTGGCCGCTCAGTACCCTGGCGGCCAATTTTTAAAACAGGAAATATTATGGCTAAAAATACTATTGCCGGTTGAAGAAGAAATCCCGGTCGCCGGTGGTGAAGTCGCGTTCCTCACAAGTCAGGACGTGGTGGAGGACCATCTCATCCATCTCCAGGTATTTGATCTCTGCCACGGTCGTTTCGCCGCTGTCCAGGCGCATGACGAGGTGCTGTCCGTCTTTGGCCAGCCACCATTCGCCGGCCTCTTTACGGTTGCGGTTGGCGCAGCCGAGCAGCCTTTCGAAACGCCCGTTCTTACCGAAGTTGTACTTCAGGTAAGCGCCCTCGATGGACTCGAGGTCGAAGGGATAAGTGTTATTTTCCCATCTGCCGGCCAGCATGTTCTCCTTTTGGCTGTGGCGGGCATTGGAATCTGTGGATTCGTATTCCAGGTTCAGGGAGATCCCTTTAAACGTATCGGCCAGCATCAGGCTGTAGCAGCCTGTTTTAACCTGAAAAGCGAGGTGTTTGGTATGATCCCTGGCTGTCAACTCCAGTTTTGCTTCATCTTCGCCAATGGAGATTACCGCCCAGGAGTACGCCTCATAGGCCGACATGCGCTCGCCTTCAAAGGTAAACCAGTCGGCCGTACCGGAATGGTGAAACTGAAGGACGGCTTCCCGCCCGTCCTCCGTATTGCCCACCCAGATGCCGGCGGGCAGGGCATTGTGGAGCTGAGTGGTAAGCGTTAAATTTTCGTTAAGGTCGAAGGCACAAGAAGAGTCTGCCGAAGCAAAGGCAGAATAGACAAAGCCGAAGCACGCCAGAAGCATGCTGAAAGTCAGGGTTTTCATAATTTTCATTTTAGCCGGGTGAAAACTGCTCTTTTAAAGATCGTTTCAACTAATCGAATATTAACACAAAAGGTTTAGGTGGCAGAGCAGTTAAAAAATGTTGAGTTCGGTGATTTCTTTCTATTTGGTGATTTCTACTAACAATGACAAAACTAAGGGTAAAAGGATGCAGCTGTCCATTTTTTTTGACGACGATCCGGCATTTTTCGATGAGCGGGCGTTCTGGTTGAACCGCCGTCTGTATATTTGACGTTAGAAAGGGGCAAATGGTTAACAAATGAAGGATAAAAAGTGCTGATCAAGACCAGAGGCATAGTATTGCGGTCGATGAAATACTCCGAGACGAGTATCATTGCGGATATATATACCGAGGAGCGGGGGATGCGGAGCTACATCATCAGTGGAGTACGAAGCAGGAAAGCCAAAATAAAGGCCAGCTTGCTGCAGGTTATGTCTTTGGTCGATATGGTAGCTTATGACCGCCATGAGAAAGGGCTGAACCGGGTCCGCGAACTGCGGCCGGCCCACGTTTTCCAATCCCTACCATTTGACGTGCGCAAAAGCGCCGTTGGCCTGTTCATGGCGGAAGTGGCCCGGAAAACGATCCGGGAGCCGGAGGAGAACAGGCGGCTATTCGATTTTCTGTTCCACACCTTCCGGTTCCTGGATGAGACGGCGGGGCCCATCGCCAACCTCCACCTGTTTTTCCTTCTGGAACTGAGTTCCTTCCTGGGCTTTGTTCCCGCGGAGGAATGGTCGGAGAAGACGCCGGTATTCGACCTTCAGGAAGGTGTTTTTGTAGCCGAACCGCCGCCCCACGCCTATTATCTGGGGAAAGACGAAAGCCGGCTGCTACATCAGTTGCTGGATAAAAGCATGGAAGCCTGCCATGAGCTCAGCATGCAGTGGCAACAGCGCCGCTCATTACTGCTGCACCTGATCGATTATTACCGGCTGCATATAGAAAACCTCCCCGAGATCCATGCGCACGTGGTCCTGCAGGAAGTGCTGGAGGGGGGATAGGATTTTTGATTTGGGATTTTTGATGTTTGATTTGGGATTTTTGATTTTTGATTTGGGATTTGGGATTATCCGCGCAGCTCAGCTGTCCGGAATTCGGGAGGCTCGCCGGAGAAGCGAAAGGCCTAAGAGCATGTTTGGAGGTAGTGCTTTGGAAGCGAAAATGGCTGATTTTGGGTTCTCACAAGGCTCATTTTCCGGGGCATAGCAGAGCTACGGTCCGGAAAATAGCCGCAGTGAGGTCCCAAAAGCGGTCATTTGCAGCCCAAATGACTACCTCCAAACATGCTCTAACCCCGAATTCCGAACAACTAAAGGCCTATTTCGGGAAAGGGATCTTCAGCACCTGGCCCGGCTTGATGAGGTCGGGATTGCTCAGTTGGTCGCGGTTGGCGTTGAAAATATCCATGTACTGGCCGGCCTTGCCGTAGTACGTTTTGGAGATCTTAGACAGCGTATCGCCGCCCTTAACGGTATGGATGTGGAAGTTTTCCTTATCTTCCACGCGGATATCAGCTTTCAGGTCAGCGGGTTTCTCTCCACCGATCTCCTTGATCTTATCCCAGAGAATATTTTTCTCATACTGGGTCTTGGTGGTGCCGCCGATCTTGAGCACCCCCTCTTCTTCCTTGACGTAGCCATCCTTTACGCCTAATTTCTCACCCAGGTCCAGAACGGCGCGGTACTTGTCTTGCAATGCCATAGTTTGTTATTTTTTGTTGACAAAAAGTGTTTTTCCTTTGTTCTGACTCCCGCTGCCGGTAGAAGTAACAGCAGCGCCCTAATTTAATAAAGTTTCCGAAATACAAAGGTTCGCCATCGGGAACGCAAAAGCACAAAACAAT
>JAGFJE010000285.1 GCA_024103175.1 Phaeodactylibacter sp. | reverse complement strand
CCGGAGCCGCTCCAGCGTATGGTGCAGCCCCATACCCCGCTCAAACAGGCTGGCTTCAGTTTCCTGGCTGAACCCCTGCCCGTCGTCCTCTACTTCGACTACCAGTTGCGGCCCTTCGCCGAACAGGCGGATGTCTATCCGCAGCTGCGGATGGCTACCCGAGAAACCGTGCTGTATGGAGTTTTCCACCAGGGGTTGGAGCAGCATGCTGGGAATGCGGGCATGGGCAATACCGGGGCCCACCTTCAGGCTAACCTCCAGGTCTTCGGCGAAGCGGGCTTTTTCGATCTCGAGGTATTGGTGCAATAATTTCAGCTCCTCCTCCAAAGCGACAACCTGCTGGTCTTTTTTCTCCAGGACGTGGCGCAGAAGGCCGCCCAGGTCGGCGGTCATCGCCTTGGCGCGCTGCGTATCGATGTCGATCAGGCTGGCAATGCTGTTCAGGGTATTGAACAGAAAGTGGGGTTGAAGCTGTGATTTGAGCATCATCAGCCGGGCTTCCAGCAATTGCTTCTCCATGCGGCTGTGCTGCATCCGGTGAATGATGTCGCGCTGTACATAGTGGTAGGTATAAGTAAGGCTGGCTGTGAGCAGGTAGATCAGGAAAAGCTTGTCAAAATTCTGGAGGTACCACAGCAACATGTAGGTGCTGTTGTACGGCTCACTGCACTTTTCTCCTGTACACAACAGGTGGTTGACAAACAGGAAAAGCGAATACCAGACGAAAGAGACCAGGACGGCAAACAGAAGGTGGATCGCGATGATCTTTCCCCAGGACATGTTGGCGTCCAGAAAACGGGTGGTGGTTTTGACGATCAGAAAAACGAAGCCCAGGGCCATTATCCAGGCCAGCAGCCGCCCTCCCAGCAGTTCATTCAGGTTGATCTCCTTATCCTCGGCCATCAGGCCCAGATACAGTTCGAAAAAAGTGATCAGCTGCAGCAAGGTGACCACCAATCCCACCCCGATGATGAGTTTGGCGTCGGACAAACGCCTTATGTTTTGCTTTGCAGAGGACATGGCCGTCAAAATTAGCCTAAAATTCCTTTTGCCCCCTTCATTTTACTGCACAATGATGACCATTCGCTTCAAAGTCAATGCATTCCGGGGCATTTTCCAGCAGAATTAGGCCAGATGCCTTTATTTTGATGAACAGAAAAACGATCACCGGGCTGTTTTCAGCCATTGGAAAAGAAATAAGATTGAAGGCCTTCGCCTGAAAGATGCTGTATAGAGTGGGCTGGCGGGAAAGCCCGCCACCCGTACTGACGCAGCCCCTGCTCGCCTTTTCTCATAGGTATTGACAAAGACACCATCGGCACAATCAGTAGGCAGGGGTTGCTTTTTCATCATCATCCCACATCCACCTTCCGGTACGCCTCTATAACTGCCATTTCGCCCTCTTTGCCCGGTTTGGAGTTGCCGTGCTCCATGCCCAGAATGCCGTCGTACCCCTTTTCATGAATGAAGCGGAAGACATTTTTGTAATTGATCTCCCCGGTAGTCGGCTCTTTGCGCCCCGGATTGTCGCCAATCTGGAAGTAGGCGATCTCGTCCCACGCTTTTTCGATGTTGGGGATGAGGTTGCCTTCGGCGATCTGCTGGTGGTAGATGTCGAAGAGGATCTTGCAGGCGGGGCTGTCCACGGCGCGGCAGATCTGGTAGGCCTGGGCGGCCTTGGTGAGGAACAGGCCCGGGTGGTCGCGGAAGTTCAGGGGCTCCAGCACCATGGCCAGGCCGTGCGGCTCCAGGATGGCGCTGGCCTGTTTGAGGGCTTCGACGACGTTGGCCGTCTGGTAGCCCATGTCCAGCCGGGGGTCGGTGTGGCCGGGCACGACGGTCATCCAGCGGGCGTTGACGAGCTTGGCCACCTCTACGGATTCGCGGATCTGCTGCAGGAACTCCGCGCGGAGGTTCTCGTTCCCACTGGCCAGGTTGGGCTCGTTCCAGTAGATCTTGTGAGCGACGAATACGCCCATCTCGATGCCCATTTGTTCCATGAGCTTGCCCATCTTGCGCTGGGCGCCCTCCTCCCGGTTTTTCATCCCGTTGTCTTCAAAGGCGCGGAACCCTTTGTCGTGGATGAATTCCAGGTGCAGGATGGGGTCTCCGCCGGTATGTTCTTTGAACATGCCTACGTGGGTGGCGAATTTCAGGTTGAAAGGCTTATCCCCGGCAAAAGGGATGGAAGCGCCCAGGGCGGCGGGGCTGGCGAAAGCGGCCGAAGCGGCCAGTCCGGATTTGACGAAGGTTCTTCGATTCATTTCTTTATGGTTATTCCTGAAAAATGATTTCTGCCTGAGGAAAGATACGTTTTATTCCGTTTCTCAGCTCCGGTTCCACGCTCAGGGCCGAGGCCAGGGCGTCCGCCGTGGTACAATCGGCCGCCAGGACGGTTACCCTCAACCCATGCGCTACGCCCACTCCCGTGCGCGGGTCGATGATGTGGCTGTAACGGCGCCCCTCCCATTCCAGGTAGCGGTAGGTATCTCCCGAGGTGGCCACTGCCTGCCGGGCTATCGTCAGTACAGTATCTCTGCCGATGGCTATTTCCCAGCCTTCTCTGCCGGGAGGCGGCTCGGCGGCCAGCAGGTCGCCGCCCCCGTCTACCAGGGCGATCGAAATGCCGTGCTGCCGAAGCACCTTCATGGCCTCATCCACCGCAAAACCCTTGGCGATGCCCCCCAGGTCGAGGCGCATG
>JAGFJE010000283.1 GCA_024103175.1 Phaeodactylibacter sp. | reverse complement strand
TTCCCGAAGGTCCGGTGGACCTTCTCGGAGAAAGAAGAATGGCTGCGGATTTCTGCTCCGAAGAGGTGATCCTGCATTATGCCCGGCGGTTCGGGACGCACCCGGCGATGATCGTCGGGCGGCTGCAGCACCGGGGGGAGCTCGGGCATTCGGAGGGGGTGGGGTTTCGGGTGGGGATGGATTGGGGGGGCGTTGTGGGTGAGGGGGGGCTTGGTTGGGTCAAAAAAAGCGAAACTTTCCCTGGGTTTTTTCGTAAACATTGGTGTATTGTCAGCGCGGGATTTTCTTCGGCTGCCGTCCGCGTGCCGCGGAAGCTTTAGCGGCGGACGAGGCGTAAGCCGGGAGCGAAGGGATGCCTGTTGGGGGCTGGATTGAATGCAATGCGATTGGGCTTTTTCGGCAACCTCAACCTATACAGGGTTAGGGGCGCTTTTTCAGGGGTGGGGGCAGAGTTGGTTGTTGTGCCTTCTGGATCGAGCGCAGTCGGGAGGGAGGAGCGGGAAGTTAGAAAAAGTTATATTTGACATTGTTGTTCTCCTGGGAGTTGGTGGCGGAGAGGGCGTATTGTGGAAATTTCAAGGGGTTCGTTGATCATTCCCATTAAGTTAAGCAAACCTACCAGTTAACAAACTGCACGGAAAAGAGGATATTCGTGAAAATTCCAGTGATCATGAACACCTCCCTCCGTGCATATCTTGACGCCATCCGGCAGTTTCCACAGTTGGCTAGGCAAAGCCCCCAACAATATTTTCGCAGACCAGGTAAAGATTTTACCAGGACTCGCATCCTGCACCTCGAACGAGTTGCGTGGCTCAACATTTCGCTTCTCAAAAGTACGCTTTGTGTCGAACTTGACCGCTTTTTTGACTGGCTTGATACCAAGCGTTTCAAACGCGGCTACTTCTCAGAAATATACCGCAAGCGCTGGGGCATCGAGACTTGCTTCCATGTCATCAAATCTTTTCTGGAATTGGCCAACTTCTCGGCCTATACCGTCAATAATTGCTGGCAGAGCCTGCCCCGATTTTTTCGGGGATATTTATGCCCACTTTATCCATTACAATATCCAAACCGTATTTTTTACGGCAAAAGAGCGTGAGATTAAAAAAGTAAACAAACGGCGCCAGCACGATTACAAGCCCAATCGGAATGTTACCGCGGGGGTGCTCAAACGATTCCTGGTTAAAATTATGCTACGCCCGGCAAAAGAACTTAAACACTGGATTAAGGATCTCTACCGTCAAATTATTCAAACTATGGAGCCCATAAGGCCCGAAAAAAACAATCCCGATAGCTATCGGGAGCCGACGACGTTTAATGCGTGGCGCCGAACGGCATATCTATGAAGCAAATTATCGCCGCGCTTTATAGTAATTTCAACGCCAACCGGTTCGACTGCATTCAAATGCCTCGCGATTGCGCGAACGACGCCTGCCTGTTTAGCCCCAGCTTTACCGAGGGCCCTCGCTCTCCGACGCCGGGTAAAATTCCTTCATTTTTACCCGGTAGGACGGGCTCTCACTGCCTCCCTACCCCGCCTCCTCAATCGCCCGCAGGCTATCCATCTTCAGGATGCGAACGTGGTGCTTGTCGATATCGATGATGCCGTCTTTTTTCAGGTTCATCAGGGCGCGGGTGACGCTTTCGCGGGAAATGCCGATCAGCTCGGCGATCTCGTTGCGGGAAAGGGGGAGCTCAAAGCATTCGTTGTGATAGACTTTTTCTGCAAAATAAAGGATCACTCCGGCAATGCGGCCGGGCGTTTGCTTATGGCTTTGCGTAGCAAAACGCTTGTAATCCATCAGGTCATTGCGGGAAATATCGGCAATGATCTCATAGGCGAATTTTCCGTTTTTATAGATCAGGTTTTTAAAGGTTTCTATATCGATAAAACAGGCGGTGGTCGGCACCAGGGCGGTTGCAGAATAATTGTTGACCCGGTCGCCGAAGATGGTGGAGAGCCCCAGGTAAGCAGGAGCCTTGACGAGTTTGACAATATATTCTTTGCCCCCTGTGGCATTCATGTGGATCTTAACTAAACCGGACTGGATGTAGGTGACATGGCTGTTTAGGATATTTTCCTTGAACAGAGCCTCGCCTCTGCAGAATTCCACTTCGGAAACATTGCTGGACATCAGCTCCAGTTCCCGTTCACTCAGTACAGAGGCAGCACATGATTTTACCGGGCAATCCTTACATCTTAGCGCATTTGTCAGCATAGTGGCTTCTATCTTATTTGATTGTGACTAATCTCACTATCGGCAGTGAGACATTGCCGAGTTGTTTTCTGGATAGTATGGCCTGGGCGTCGTAACTTATTAACTCAATGAACAAATGGCCTAATTTTATGACAACTACAATGAAAAACTTCTTATGGCGAACCGGGCTTTTCCTGCCGGCAGCGATTTTTCTGGTCTACGTCCTCATGGCAGTAATCGGAATTATCGCCAATGCTTTCGGCGCTGGCCCGCTTTTTTACTGCACTGTTTACTGCAAGGTCGGAGTAGCGCTGATAATTGCCGTAGTAGCTGCCGTGCTCTTTTCTCAGGCTAATGTATCCCTGCATCATGAATGAAGCGGTTCATTCATGAAGGAAAAAACTGACGCGGACATTGCCTCGGGTGAATACTCGTGGGAGCGCGAGTTTTTTTACATTACAATTGAGTCGAAAAAAAAACTTCTTAACAATGAGGAGGGTCACTGTTTGCATTGATTTTTGCCATGGTATAGTTGTGAGAATGTTGCCTCCGGGTAGGTAATCTCTGCTGCGGCCTTGTGAGAAAGGCCATGCATTCAATCCTTCCTCCCTTCTTCCCCAACCGGCTCCATCACCAATACCTCTTCTGCAAAGCGGAAAGTTTCGCGGCGCACGCTCTCCAGGTCTTCCGACACCAGGTAGGAGGACAAGGCGTGGCGCCCAACGTCGGGGAAGGCTACTTTCCGCTTCCATGGATCGGGAGTGGACAGCTGGCTGTACATTTCCAGCATGGCGGGTACAGAAACGACATCGTCCTGTTCCTCTTCGTTCTTATAGTAATATCCCATGAAGAAAGGCTGCGCTATCTTTTGAAAGGTTGCCGGTTTCATGCTATAGTCCAACAGAGACTGCAGGGCAGTCAGGCTTTCCAGGCGGTAACGGGTATTCCAGTACCTCTTGTACTCCTCGCCCTCCTCGTACTCCCGGTATTTGCTACCCGTGACAAGGCGCGCCAGTTGCAGCCCCCAGGGCTGGCTGAGCAGCCAGGCATTAGGGTCGGCGATGCGAATATTGGGGGAATAAGTGATAAGGGCGGCTATTTCCGGGTGATCGGCAGCCAGGATCAGCGACAGGGTGCTGCCCGTTGAAGTGCTCATCAGGATCACCTTTTCTCCCAGCCGTTGGCCTACCGCCAGGGCATGAACCGCCGAGGCCAGGAGGCTGTCTGCCGAAAGCCCCTTCATGGAATCATCGCCCTCCAGGCCATGGGCGTGCAGGCGAGGAAGATACAGATTACATCCATAACGCTGCGCAAATTCAAGATTAATGGGCTTGCCCTCGGCGTACGCCGCGGTGAAACCGTGCAGGTAGACCAGTGCATATTCCGTTCGTTTCCGGGAAGAATCTGCCCAGATGATGCGGGATTCATTATCGGGCTTCAGATTGGGAAGCATGCTTTCCGCATGAGCGATGCTGTCTTCCAACTGAACCAGGTTTTCGGTAAGCTGGGGAAGGGTAGTATCCAGCTTCGGCCTGGAAGGCCGGGGCCCCAACCAGTAGGCCGTCAGGAAAACGGCTAAAATGAAACCGGTGATCTTAAGAATGCGCAAGGTAGCTGTTTTTAAGGGCGAAGATAAGGCCCTTTTTAAAATTCATCCGCCTGGATGACAATCGTCATTCCCCGCAGCGCTAAAAACCCGGACCTTAAAACATTAATGCCTTAACCAAAGAAGACCGCCATGTCCAGAAACCTAACCTCCCTTTCCAGCCGGAAAGGCTTGTCCGACAACCTGTTTGAACGGCTCGGGGAACTGTCAGAGAAGGACGGCGCCCCCACCCGGGAAGAACTCCGCCTGCTGGCCGAAGAATTTCTGATGGGGCCCGCCAGCCTTTACGGCACAGCCTCTTTCTATGATTTTACCCGCCCGGAAAACAAAGGCAAAAAGGTGTATGTATGCAATGGCGCCGCCTGCCGGTTGGCCGGCACGCAGGAGGGGCTGAAAGCCGGGTTGCTTCAGCATTTCAAAGAAGAAGAGATTGGCGAAATGTGCTGCCTGGGGCGCTGTTATGAAAATGCCTCTTTTCAGTACCAGGGGCACAACTACTCCGGCCAGGCGGCTGCGCAGTTGGATGCCATCAAAGATCAGGAGCCTACTGGCGGTAATAGCCGTTACGCCGTAAAAGCCCTGGGGCGCCCCCTGCTTACCGAAGCCATGCCAACCATGGAGGGCTGCCGCTATGCCATCGCCCAGATGCTGAAAGGCCAGCCGGAGGACGTCATGGCCGCCGTCGAACTATCCCGCCTCCGCGGAAGGGGTGGCGCCGGCTTCCCCTACGCCCTGAAAATGCAGGCCTGCCGGGATGCCGGCGCCGGAAAAAAATTTGTCATCTGCAATGCGGACGAGGGAGACCCCGGCTCCTATTCCGACCGTTACCTGCTGGAACATCGCCCCGAAACCGTCTTGCTGGGCATGCTCATCTCCGGCTATGCGGTTGGTGCTCAAACAGGAATCGTATACCTGCGTGCGGAATATCCGGAGTCCCTGGTTTCCGTACAGCAGGCTATTGAGCGGCTCCGTTCCGCCGGGCTGGCCGGAGAAGGTATCATGAACTCCGGCTTTTCTTTCGATTTCAAGATCATCAGGGCCCGGGGCGCCTACGTTTGCGGAGAAGAAACGGCATTGATCGGCTCTATCGAAGGGCAGCGCCCGGAAGTCCGGGTACGGCCGCCCTTCCCGGCGCAGGAGGGGCTGTTCGGCAAGCCCACCCTGGTAAATAATGTAGAAACACTGGCCAACCTGTTTTTCATCCTGGAGAAGGGGGGCGAGGCCTTTGCCGGTATCGGGACGGAAAAATCTACAGGCACCAAGTTGCTTTCCCTCGACAGTGCATTCCGCAACCCCGGGGTATACGAAGTGCCCATGGGCACGCCTCTGGCAGTGGTTGTCAACGACCTGGCCGGCGGCTTCCGCAAGCCCGTAAAAGCGCTTCACATCGGAGGGCCGCTGGGCGGCCTGGTTCCCGTTTTCAAGATACCCGAACTAACAGTAGACTTTGAATCTTTTGCCGGAAACGGCTTCCTCCTGGGGCATGCCTCTGTCATCGGCATTCCGGCCTCCTTCCCCATGGTAGCTTATCTGGAGCACCTCTTCGCCTTTACCGCCCATGAGAGCTGCGGCAAGTGCTTTCCCTGCCGGCTGGGTTCAAAACGGGGAGAGGAGATGCTGCACAAAGCCCGGGCGGAAGGCTACCGCATTGATAAACTACTTTTCGAAGACTTGCTGGAAACCCTGGAAAAAGGCTCCCTCTGCGCCCTGGGCGGCGGCATACCGCTGCCCGTCCGCAATGCCTTACAGTATTTTGGCGAAGAGCTGGAACCTTTTTTCACCGAACAAAAAACCGCCGCCCAATGAAGAAAGTAGCTTTCATCAACGATACCGCTTACGAAATGAGGGATGGCGAAACCATCCTGGCATTCATCCGCCGCCACCGGGGCCAAAACTATATCCCTACCCTTTGCGACGCCCCCAACCTGGAGCCTTTCGGTTCCTGCCGCCTCTGCAGTGTGGAAATTGCCCGGGAAGGAAACGGCATAATGAAAACGGTGGCGGCCTGCCACACCCGGGTGGCGGAAGGGCAGCGCATTTATCCGGATACGGCGGCCATGCAACGCCTGCGCCGCAATATTCTGGAACTCGTACTGACCGACCACCCGCAGGACTGCCTCACCTGCGAGGCCAACGGGCAGTGCGAGCTGCAGGCCGTGGCCGCCCGGGTGGGCATCCGGGAAGTGCGCTATCCCGAGGGCGCAAACCATCTCAGCCGTCCCCGGGATGAAAGCCACCCCTATCTGATCTCGGACCTGGCCAAGTGCATCAACTGCTACAAGTGCGTGCGCGCCTGCGATGAGGTGCAGGGAGAATTCGTGCTCAGCATGGCCGGCCGCGGGTTTGACAGCCACATCATCAAGGGAATGGATACCACTTTCGCCGACTCCTACTGTGTATCCTGCGGCGCCTGCGTGCAGGCCTGCCCTACCGGGGCGCTTACCGACATTTTTCAGCCCGCCGCCCGCCGGGCCACGGAGACGGTGCGTACCGTTTGTACCTACTGCGGCGTAGGGTGCAACCTGGAAGTGGCCAGGCGCAGTGGCGAAATACTCAGCATTTCCGCACCCTACGACGCCGAGGCCAACCACGGCCACACCTGCGTCAAGGGGCGGTATGCCTTTCGCTTTTACAACCACCCCCAGCGCCTCCGCTCGCCTATGATCAAACGGGAGGGTAAACACGTGGAAGTGAGCTGGGAAGAAGCCTACGACTACATCGCAGAGCGCCTGACGGCCATCAAAGAGGAATACGGCCCCGACGCCATCGCCGGCATTTCCTCCTCCCGCTGCACCAATGAGGAGAACTACCTGATGCAGAAGTTCATCCGCGCCGTCATCGGCACCAACAATATCGACGGTTGCGCCCGCATCTGCCACGCCCCGACCGCCCTGGGTATGCAGCGTGCCTTCGGTACGGGCGCCGCCACCAATTCTATTGAAGACCTGAAATATACCGATTGCATGCTGGTGGTCGGCGCCAACCCGACCTCCGCCCACCCGGTGACCGGCGCCAGGATCAAGCAGCGTGCCCTGAAGGGCAAAACCCTGATCGTCATAGACCCGCGAAAAACGGAACTGGCCCGCCACGCTACCTATCACCTCCAACTGCGCCCGGGAACCAATGTCGCCCTGCTCAACCTGATGATGTACTATATCATAAAGGAAGGCTTGGTGGACTGGGCCTTTATCGAAAAGCGGACGGAAGGTTACGAAGAGCTGCGGACCAGGATACTGGCCCTGGATATCGATAAAATGGAGGCAGTGTGCGGCGTTGATCGCGAACTCATCCGCAAAGCTTCAATCGCCTACGCCACAGCGCCGGCGGCAATGTGTTTCCACGGCCTGGGTGTGACGGAGCACTACCAGGGAACATTCGGGGTGATGCTGGTCGCCGATCTCGCCATGATCACCGGCAACATCGGCCGGCGAGGGGTGGGCGTCAACCCGCTGCGGGGACAGAATAATGTACAGGGCGCCGCCGACATGGGGGTGCAGCCCAACCTGGGCCCCGGTTACCTTAGTATGGCCGACCCCGCCCTGCGCAGTACCTATGAAGCGGCCTACGGCGTGCCCCTGCCGGGCGGGCCGGGATACACCATTCCCAAAATGTTCGATGCGGCCGAAGTCGGCAAGCTCAAGGCCCTCTGGATCATGGGCGAGGATGTGGTGCAGACGGAGCCCAACTCCGACAAAGTGCGCAAGGCCCTGGAGAAGCTGGACTTTTTCATCCTGCAGGAGCTCTTCTATTCCGAAACGGCGAGCTACGCCGACGTCATCCTGCCGGCCTCTTCCTTCCTGGAAAAGTCGGGCACCTTCACCAACGGTGAACGGCGCGTACAACGCGTCAACCGCGTCATCGAGCCCCTGCCGGGCACCCGCCCCGACGGGGTGATCGTCACCGAGATCATGAACCGGATGGGATATGCTCAGCCGGATTACGATCCGGCAGTGGTGCTGGAAGAGGTCGCGCAGGTGGTGCCTTTCTTCAAAGGCATCAGCTGGGAACGCCTGGGCAAGAATGGCCTGCAGTGGCCGGTAGCGGAGGACGGGACGGATACCCAGGTGCTGCATACCGAAACCTTTAAACTGGGTAAGGGCCGCCTCTATTTCGTTGGCTTTGAAGAAAGCCGCGAGATCCGGGAGAATGCCGAAGATTACCCGTTCATCCTGACCACCAACCGGGCTCTCGAACACTACAACAGCGGCTCCATGACACGCCGCACCCAGGATACCAAACTGCTGGCAGAAGACCTCCTGCTGATCAGCCCGGAAGATGCCCGGGAGAAGAATATTGCGGATGGAGAAAAAGTGCTGGTGGTGTCTCCCCGCGGCAAAACCCGCATCCGGGCGCGCATTAGCGAGATGGTGCAGCCTGGCATCCTCAGTTCTACCTTCCATTTTCCGGAGATACTCATCAACCAGGTGGCCAGCGATGTGCTGGACAGCGAGGCGGATTGTCCGGAGTATAAGGTGATGGCTGTGGATGTGAGGAAGGAGTGAGGGGGGCAGCCGCTCGTTTCGACTTCGCTCAACGAGCTTTGGCACCCCGCCACTGGCTGAGCGAAGCCGAAGCCAGCTACTTATTCTTATAATGCGTCTCATTTCGACACTCCGCCAGCCGATGGAGTTCATCAAACTGGCTATGGATGAGCGCCTCCTCGGTAAGCATGGGCAGCGGAGCGGATGGATCATTGGCAAAAGCCAGGTATACGACGGGCTGGGGCATTTGGGGACTGGGTTTTAATTCGTTTTGACCATTCGTTATTATGCCAAACAAAATTAGGAAAAATGTCCGGTATTTCGAGCCGTTTACTCCAAGAGGTGCGTGGAGGTTCAATAAGCCCGATGCTGACTACATTAACCGAGCGGAATCCTGGAAAAATAGACGGATTTAGCTGATTATAGTTTACTTGATCAGCTAAAAGTGATGAATTGTGGGAGATTTAGCTGCTTATAGCGCCTTCCATGAAACTAACCGGCAGAAACAAAGAAATTGCAGTCCTCCAATGTGCTCCGGCAATAAACCCTTTCATCCTGATCCTGCTCACCCCTCCACCCGCCTGATCTGAGCCCCCAGCGCCCGCAGGCGCTCATCGATGGCCTCATAGCCCCGGTCGATCTGGTGGATGTTGTGGATGACGCTTGTCCCCTTGGCGGAGAGGGCGGCGATGAGCAGGGCCACGCCGGCCCGTATGTCCGGTGAGCTCATTTCGATGCCGCGCAGCTGGAAGCGGCGGCCCAGGCCGATCACGGTGGCCCGGTGCGGGTCGCAGAGGATGATCTGAGCGCCCATGTCGATGAGCTTATCGACAAAGAAAAGGCGGCTTTCGAACATTTTCTGGTGGACCAGAACGCTGCCTTTGGCCTGGGTGGCCACCACCAGCACGATGCTCATCAGGTCGGGCGTAAAGCCGGGCCAGGGAGCGTCGTAAATGGTCATTATCGAGCCATCGATAAAGGTTTGTATCTCGTACTCTTCCTGGCGGGGAATGTGGATGTCATCGCCGATGAATTCCATTTGGACGCCCATCCTCTTGAATACGCGGGGGATGATGCCCAGTTCTTTGACACCGGCATTTTTGATCGTGATCTCGGATTGGGTCATGGCGGCCAGGCCGATGAAGCTGCCGATCTCGATCATGTCCGGCAGCAGGCGGTGTCTGGCGCCGCCCAGGTGTTCCACTCCTTCAATGGTAAGCAGGTTGGAACCGATGCCGGAGATCTTCGCTCCCATGCTGTTGAGCATTCGGCACAGCTGTTGTACGTAGGGCTCGCAGGCGGCGTTGTAGATCTGAGTTGTTCCTTTGGCCAGGACGGCGGCCATCACCACATTGGCCGTGCCGGTCACCGAGATCTCATCCATGAGGATGTAGGCGCCTTTGAGGCGCGGGGCTTCTACGTCGTACTGGTTGCGGACGGCATTGTAGGTGAAGGAAGCGCCAAGCAGTTCCAGGCCCAGAAAATGGGTGTCGAGGCGGCGTCGGCCGATCTTGTCTCCCCCCGGCCGGGGCAGGATGGCCTTGCCGAACCGCGCCAGCAGGGGTGCAATCAGCATGACCGACCCCCGGATCCGGCCGGCGTTCTGCCGGAACTCACGGGATTCGAAGTAGTCCAGGTTAACGGCCCGGGCCTGAAAGCTGTACGTTTTCTCCCCTTCCTTTTCAACGGAAACGCCCAGCCCCTGAAGCAGGCTGATCAGCAGGTTGACATCCAGAATATCCGGGATGTTGGAAATGGTGACTTTCTCGCTGGTGAGCAGGGCGGCGCAGATCACCTGAAGGGCTTCGTTTTTGGCGCCCTGCGGCGTGATCTCTCCTTTTAACGGTGTGCCGCCGATAACTTCAAATGCGTCTAAGGACATGATTATTTTGGTTCTTTGACAAATCCTGTGATCAAAGACCGTGCGCCATGCGCAACCCTTACTCCTCACTGTCGCATTGCTTCCGCATGGCGCACGGTCCACAGGGTTTATCAAAGATGGATTATTTCTTCCTGCGGTAATTGCGGCGGGACTTATCTCCGTTCCGGCTGTCTCTGCTATCCCGGCCATCTCTGCTATCCCTGGAAGAAGAGGTGCGCTTGCGGCGGCGGCTTGAGGAGAGCTGGTCGATCGAGGCGCTGTCATCCAGCGTCAGTTCACCATTGGAAAGGGACTCCAGGTCGGACTTGATGACATCGTCGCTGACGTAATGCTCCTTATTCCAGGTCCGGTAGGCCAGTTTCATATAAGAACCGATAACGGCTACGAATCCGTCCCGCTTGGGGCCTTCCGGCATAGACAGCGCCTTTTTGATGAGCTGCTGTACATTATGGCCGTAGTGGCGGAATTTGGCCTCCATAACCGGATAGTCCACTTTTTCCGGCCGTTTCCTGCTGTCTTCCGGGCGCGGCTTCTTACCGCTGGGCGGTATGACGTCCAGTTCGTATTTAGCGATGCGGAAGACGTGCTTCCACAGCCTGTCCCGGTAATCGTCGATGTTGCGGCTCTGCGGGTGCATCTGCTGCATGAGGTCGACGACGGATTCCACGAATTTCTGGCGGTAATCCGGGTCTTCTATCGTCTTGGCGTAGTTGATCAGTTTCTGGACATTGCGTCCATATTCCGGGATGATAAGTTCTTCCCGGGCGGAATTGTATTCCATCCCATCAGTTATCAAATCACTCATATTTTTAATTTTACTTTATTCTACGGTTACTGATTTAGCCAGGTTTCTCGGTTGGTCAACATTGCAGCCGCGCATTACCGCAATGTGGTAAGAAAGCAGCTGTAACGGAATAACGGAAAGCAGTGGCGTGAGCGGTTCTTCCGTGTCCGGGATCTGGATGACGTAATCGGCCATTTTGCTGATGACCGAATCGCCTTCCGTGACGACGGCGATGACCATACCCTTTCGGGCTTTGACTTCCTGTATGTTGCTGGCGATCTTGTCGTAAGCGCTCTTGTTGGTGGCAATGACGATAACCGGCATTTGCTCGTCAATCAGGGCGATCGGGCCGTGTTTCATTTCGGCGGCGGGATAGCCCTCAGCATGGATATAGGAAATTTCTTTTAATTTGAGCGCACCTTCCAGTGCCACCGGGAAGTTGTATCCCCTTCCGAGGTAAAGGGCATTGTGGCTGTCCTTTATTTCGCTTGCAATATACTTAATCTGTTCATCGTATTCCAGCACCTTTTGTACTTTCTTTGGAATGAGCGCCAATTCGCTGATCAGTTGCTGAAAATAAGACTTGGAAATGGTACCTTTTCTCTCTGCCAGCACCAGGGCCATCATCGTCAACAAAGTCACCTGCCCGGTAAATGCTTTGGTGGAGGCCACTCCGATCTCCGGCCCGGCGTGGATATAGGAACCGGCATCGGTGATCCGGGCGATGGAAGAGCCCACAGCGTTGACAATACCATAGATCATGGCGCCTTTCTCCTTCGCCAGCTCGAGGGCAGCCAGGGTATCGGCGGTTTCGCCCGACTGGGAGATGGCGATCACCACATCCTTCTCCGTGATGATGGGGTTGCGGTAGCGCAATTCGGAAGCGTATTCCACTTCCACGGGGATACGTGCCAGGTCTTCGAAAAGGTATTCCCCGATGAGGCCGGAATGCCAGGAGGTGCCACAGGCCGCCACGATAAAACGTTTGGCCCTGATAATGCGGTTGATGTGGTCTTCCAGCCCACCCAGGCGAACGAAGCCTTCTTCGGCATTTACCCGGCCCCGCATACAATCGGCAATCGTAACCGGCTGCTCGTATATCTCCTTGAGCATAAAGAAATCGAAGCCCCCTTTCTCCAGCATCTCGATCTTCATGTCGAGCTCGTGAATGTGGGGCGCCTGCACCTCATTGTCGATGGTTTTGATCTGCATCTGGCCGGAGCGCCGGACGACGGCGATCTCTTCATCATTGAGGTAAACGACGGTTTTGGTATGCTCGATGATAGGCGTAGCGTCAGAAGCCAGAAAGAATTCGCCTTCGCCAACCCCAATGACCAGCGGGCTGGCCTTGCGGGCAGCGACCAGCTTATCGGGGTCTTCCCGGTCTAAAACGACGATGGCATAGGCGCCGACCACCCGGGCCATGGCGACTCGGACCGCCTCTTCAAGGGGAAGGCCGTCCCGGTTTTGCACTTCCTCAATGAGGTGAACCAGCACTTCGGTGTCCGTCTCGCTTTTAAAGATGTGGCCTTCTTTTTCCAGGGCGGCTTTGAGCAGGGCGTAATTTTCAATAATACCGTTGTGAACGAGTGTGATCCTGCCATTGCCCGAAGTGTGGGGGTGCGCATTGATGTCGTCGGGAGCCCCGTGGGTGGCCCAGCGGGTATGCCCGATGCCGATCGTGCTGTCCTTGGGCGCTTCCTGAGCGAAAGCTTCCAGCGCCTGTACTTTACCCTTTTTCTTGAATACCTTGATCCCTCCATTGAAGATAGCTATGCCGGCGCTGTCATACCCCCGATATTCCAGGCGTTTCAGGCCTTTTATCAAAATGGGGTAAGCTTGCTTCGGGCCGACATAGGCGACAATACCACACATAGTTGTTTTGTTTTTTAAGGATTTTAGGCCGGTGGCCACGTAATATTTATAGTTTCGTGAATGCCAGTTTTAGTTTGATGCCGTATTGAGGGTGGCCGGGCCCGTAGAGAATGGTGCGGGCTGCCGTCCGTGCTTTTTCAAGCGGAGCGATATAGAGAACATTTTCCCTTTCCCCATCGATAATACCCTGAATGTGAGCTGTGATATTCATCCGGTACAGAGTGGGGGCGCCGTTGGCGCCCGTCTGCGGTGTTCCTCCAAAAAAGTCCTGCAGGTTACGGCGCTGGGCCTGTATGAGGGCGATGTCTTCGACAACGAACAGTTCGCCATAACTATCGGGGGCGTTGAGAATGAGTTGTTGAATAGGCTCAAAGCCGGGTTCATCCTCCTCCAGGCTAGCCACATAAACTTCCAGCTCGGCCTTGTTGACTACCAGGCCCTGCAGGGCCGTTACATTGGGGATCTCCAGGCGGGCTTCCAGGCCGGTCATACCCTGAATGAATACGAGGCTGTCGCCCAGCTTTGGCTCCTCCAGGAATGCAGCTACCGGGGCTCCCTCGTAGTTGTGCTGGAAGTTGACGAACCGCACGGTAGGCTGAATATCGAAATCGTACAGGAACCGTTTGGGTTTGCCGGCAAGAGAATCGCGGTAGTAAAGGTAAATACCGGCGTGTTCGGAGAGCAGGTCAAAGCTGAGCATGCCCTCATTTTCTGTGCCCGGCCGCAGGTGAATGCCCTCAAAAGCATCGAAGAAAAGGCTGTCGGATTCATACACGTCCGATTCCAGCCCCACCAGAAGGCTGGCAATGGCATCGTCAACCGGTATCCGGCAGTGAGGGATCTTGACCGTGACCGTATCCGTGCCCTCATAATCGGTAAACTCCAGGCTGTCGACGCTTACCGTAACCAGAGCGCTGCCAATAGGCATGGGCGCTACCTCCAGTTCCTGGTTGGAGAAATAGTCATTGTCCTCCAAAGGGGCTTCCGCCAATTGGTAGACATCGATCCCGAATACTTCGCCTGCAGTTTTGGCGTAGAAGCGCTCGATGTCGTAAGGAAGCACCAGGACGATGGAGTCGACCACTGTATTTTCACCGAAATTGGGGCTGTTGTTCTCCGGATATACCTGAGCGTAAATGCTGGCGGTGGAGCGGCCGAAAAGCGGGTCGTTCAGGCTACCGAACAAATAGGTCGGCAACTGGCTGCTGGTGAAGGGACTGTAAGTCCGGATAGAGTCTCTGGTAACTGGCCTGGCGGAGATCGACAGGGTATCCGAAAAACCAACGTCAGCTCTGTCGTCTTCCAGAAGGCCTGCGCCTACCAGCGTGGGGTCAGAGCAGGAGGAAAAGTAAAGAATAACAGCCAGGGTAAAAACAAAAGAAGTTAGTTTCATAAAGTGTTCTTGGTTTTGCCATTAGCAGTAAGAAAATACCACGTACCCGGGGCCGGCTTTGAGCCGGAGAACCCCAAGATCGTAAACCGGGGCGCGTTTGCCCCAACGGCCCTGCCTGCCGGTTGGCAGTAGGAGGGTTTCGCTTTTTAAACTAATGGCTGAAGGAAGCGCCTTACCACACCTGCACATCGGAGGTTGAGTGGTGTGGTAAGGCAAACCGGCAAGAAGCTTGGTATGCCGGCAAGTTTTACGGTTGTTATTTATTTCTCTTCTTCCACCTCTTCGGCGGTAAGAGAGTTGTAAAACTCGAGGTAGGCATCCAGGCTTTCGCCTTCACTCAGGTAGCCCATAATGGGTTTGTCAATGCCATTGAGCACTTTGGAAACGGATTCGTTGACCTCTTCGCTGCCGATCACCAGCGCATCGGCATAGGAGATGGCCCCCTTGTGGAGGGTCACGCCGCTGCCGTTCTGATAGGCCGCCAGGTCGTCCTCGTTGAGGTTATTGATCGACGCCTTGGCCACAAACTTATCCGAAAAGGACTTATCCAGAGCATTGTCGTAAATAGAATAGACCACCTTGGAGTTCTGGAATAAAGGCTCGTTCTTGTAGGCTGTCTTCAGATAGAGCGGGATGAGGCTCGTCATCCAGCCGTGACAGTGAATGATATCGGGGGGCCAGCCGAACTTCTTCACCGTTTCAATGACGCCTTTACAGAAGAAGACCATACGGTCGGGGTTGTCCTCAAAAGGTTCTCCGTTTTCATTGGTGAAGATGCGCTTGCGCTTGAAGAAGTCCTCGTTGTCGAGAAAATATACCTGCATGCGGGCTTCCGGAAGGGAAGCTACCTTAATGATCAGCGGGAAGTCGTCATCGTCAACGATTATATTCATTCCGGAAAGGCGGACCACCTCGTGCAGCCGGTGCCTGCGTTCGTTGATCGTGCCGAAGCGAGGCATAAGCACGCGGATTTCCATGCCGTTTTCCTGAATGTGTTGTGGAAGCTTTCGTGCTATCTGGGATATTTCGGAGAGTGCGGTATAAGGATGCATTTCCTGCGTAACGATCAGCACTTTCTTTTTACTCATAGACAAAAAGTATTTAAGGAAAAACTATTTCTCCAAAGGTTCAAGGAACAAGACTGCAAATTTAGCAAAAATTCGCTGATTTTCCTGTATTTGCGCTCAACTTAATACTCTGTTAACAAAAACGCCTATATTAGCATATTGGTTTTTTGAACCCCTTCGGAAGGCTTAAATGTTTGCAAAACCGGCGATAGCAGCCGCGATAAAATGTACCTTTTCAAAAAGATCAGCACACTCATCCGGTTCCTGGAGTCTTATCGGAACAAGAACCGGCCCATCGGCTTCGTACCTACTATGGGCGCCCTGCACGAAGGGCACCTCTCTCTGGTCCGCCAATCCCTGGAAGCTACTCAGTGTACGGTGTGCAGCATCTTCGTCAACCCGACCCAGTTTAATGAGGCCTCCGACCTGGAAAAATACCCCCGCACCCCGGCCAAAGACCTGACAATGCTATACAAAGCAGGCTGCGATGTGGTTTTCATGCCTGCTCCGGAAGAAGTCTACCCTCCCGGCCTCGACACCAGTGTCAATATCGGCTTTGCCGGGCTCGACCACCCCATGGAAGGGCGCTTCCGCCCGGGCCATTTTCAGGGAGTGGCCCAGGTGGTCAAGCGCCTGCTCGATATCGTAGAGCCCGACAAGCTCCTCATGGGCCAGAAAGATTATCAGCAGTTCCTCATTGTCCGGCACATGGCTCGTGTGCTTTCCCTGCCAACAGAGGTCGTGATGGCCCCCACCGTGCGGGAAAAGAACGGCCTGGCCATGAGTTCCCGCAACCAGCGCCTCAGCCCCGAACAGAGAGAACTGGCTGCGGCCCTGCGCCAAACCTTGCAAAAAGCGGCAAAATGGATCCGGAAATACCCTCCCCGGGAAGTAGAACAAAAAGCCATACAGGCCCTCCGGCAATACCCGGGTATCGAACCGGAATACTTCCAACTGGCCGACGGCGCCACCCTGCAGCCCGCACCTGATTACGAAAACCCGGATTCCATCGTCGCCTGCGCCGCTATCTGGATCGGAGGCGTCCGCCTGATCGATAACATGATACTCAAGGGGTAGGAAGCTTCAGGAAGCCGGGAGACCACCCCACACAACCTTCCGCAACATAGTTTTGTTTCCATTGGGATATTCGGAAAAAATTGGCGAAACTCGCCCCCGATTTTTCAAAATACAGAATAGTATTGGCAAGTGACACAAAAGGGCTATGTGCGTCCAAGGTGGGAGGCACTAGATCCTTTTGCAGGCCTTTATAAGCGAAAATGCCTTTTGTCGCCTTCTTCATACGCTATAAACTATGATGATACAACGGTTCAAATCCAAAATACACCGCGTACGCGTCACCGAGGCTGACCTCAATTACGTAGGCAGCATCACCATCGATGAAGGCCTCATGGACGCCGCGGGGCTGATCGACGGAGAGAAAGTGCAGGTGGTGAACAACAACAACGGCGAGCGCCTGGAGACTTACGTCATCCCCGGCGAACGGGGTTCCGGCACGATCTGCCTCAACGGGGCCGCCGCCCGCCGCGCCCAGGTGGGCGACATCCTCATCATCATCTCCTACGGCCTGATGACCGTCGAGGAAGCCAAAGCCTTCCAGCCTATGGTGGTATTTCCGGATGAGAACAACCGGTTGCCCTAAGGAAAGGCGAAAAGGGTTGTCTGTTGTTTGTTGTTTGTTGTCTGTTGTTCGAGCCAGAGACGGCTCCGGGCTGCGCAAACAGGCCACAATCAACTGCCAACGAACAACAAAAGCTCCCTAAGGCCAATAACCAGTTCCCCAGGTTCCCGCTCCTAACTCGAATGGTCGCTTACCATATACCACGCTCCATCAATCCGCTTCATCAATACGGAGAACCACCCCTGTGCCGGCCCCTCCCGCTCCGGGAGCCGCAGGTTGAAGCGCCCGATGACGGAGTAAGTATCGGGAGCGATGCGCTCCAGTAGCATCTGGTCAAAATGGAGCTGGCCCATGCGCTCCGGGGGCCAGTTGGCCTTGTACTGCTGCCGGATGGCCTCATAGCCGAAGGTGACGCCCTGCCGGGAGACCGTCCGGATGCTGTCGGAAGGATGGTAGGCTTTCATGTAGCAATCGATATCCCCCGCGTTCCAGCAGGCTGCCTGTCGATTGAAGTTCTGCAGGATGGCGGCCCTTTCCAGCGTTTCCAGATATGTTTTTACGATGGCCTTTAGTTCGAGTACGAAGCCATGCAGCTTACTGGTGAAACCTTCATCTGTATTCACCTGAATGGAAATGGCAAGATCCTCATCGGCAGCGTATTCCACCGTAGTAACATGGCCCGGCATAATACCCTCGTGGCCGTAGTGCAGCCCCTCGCCCACCTGCCAGGCAAAACAACCCAGGCCGTAGCCGGTTTCCGCCGGCCGGCCGTAACGGAAATCGACGGGCAGGCGCATCTCCCGAAGCAACCTTTTCCCGATCACCTTCCCACCGTGCAGGCGGTGCATCCACTGCGCCAGGTCTTCCGCATTGGTGACCAGCCCTCCGCCCGTCCACTCAAACTGGGGGTTGATGGCGTAGCGGCCGTTTTCCACGGTTTTGGTGCGCGGCAGGCTCAGGATGTTCTGGCTGCCGATGTACCCTTGTGTCAGGCCCGGCAATTCGGGCTGTGTAGAAGGATAAGTATGCTCCAGTCCGAGCGGATCGAGGATCTGCTCTTCCAGTAAGGCGTAGTAGGATCTCCCGCTGATCTTCTCCAGCAGCATACCCAGCAGCAGATAATTGGTGTCGGAATAGGCCCAGCCTTTGCCGGCGGGGTGCTGGGGCTCCATATTGGCTACGAAGCCGAGCTGCTCTTCCGGCTTCCAACTCCTGTCGGGCTGATCTTTTAAAGCCTGAATAAAGGCCGGCTGGAATACATAACGGGGCAGCCCGCTGGTGTGCTGTAGCAGCATGCGCACCGTCATTTCGGAGGCGTTGGGCAACTGTTGATACCAGCTCTCCTGCCCGAAATGATCTTCCAGCTTTTCATCGAGGCGCAATTGCCCTGCTTCCACCTGCTTCAGGGCCAACGCCGCCACGAACGTCTTTCCCACACTGCCGGAGAACATCCGGGCGCCGGGCGCCATCCGGACATCGGCTTCCCGGTCGGCGTAACCCGCCGCCAGGCTGATCATTTGGCCATCGGGCAATACAATGGCGGCGGTGGCGCCGGGCAGGGAGTTGTCTTTGACAATGGCTTCCAGCTTTTTTTGGAGTATGGTTTCCAGTTTTTCACCTGCCGGCTGAGCGGAGAGCCTGGCGCCGGCAAGAAAAAACATTAGAATCGGCAACAGGGCCGTAGCGTATCTTTTCATGGCGTGTTTTGGGGTAAAGTTGAGCATTTCGGCGGAAAGGGAGGGGAAAATAATTGGGAAGTTTGGGTAAGTCAATGCTCCCACCTCCCCGGCTCCGCTTCCCTCACCATCTCGAATACCCGCTCAAACACATCTTCCGCATTGGGCTTGGAAAAATAATCGCCATCGGTTCCATAGGGCGGCCGGTGCGGCTGCGCGCTGATGGCTATCGGCGGCGAGTCGAGCCAGCGGTAGCCGCCCTGTACGTCCAGCACCTGCTGCATCATGTAGGCGGTGGCGCCGCCGGGCACATCCTCATCGAGGAAAACGATGCGGTTGGTCTTTTTCAGGGAGGCGGCGATGCGGTGCTCCAGGTCGAACGGCAGGAGGGTTTGCACATCGATGAGTTCTACGGAGATGCCATCTTCTTCCAGCAGGCGGATGGCTTCCCGGGCGATGCGCACGCAGGAGCCGTAGGTTACCAGGGTGAGGTCGTCGCCGGGTTGAAGTATTTCGGGCATACCAAGTGGTATGGTGTATTCTCCGATGTTATCGGGCAGGCGCTCTTTCAGGCGGTAGCCGTTGAGGCATTCGATGAGCAGGGCCGGGTCGTCCGATTGCAGGAGCGTACAATACATGCCGGCAGCCTGCACCATATTGCGGGGTACGAGGATGTGCATGCCCCTCAGCGAACCGAGCAGCACGCTCATCGGGGAGCCGGAGTGCCAGATGCCTTCCAGGCGGTGGCCCCGCGTGCGGATAATGGCCGGCGCCATCTGCTGGCCTTTGGTGCGGTAGCGCAGGGTGGCCAGGTCATCGGAAAGGGGAGAAAGGGCATGGATCAGGTAATCGAGATATTGTATCTCGGCGATGGGCCGTAGCCCCCGCATGGCCATACCGATGGCGTAGCCGGCGATGGTCCACTCCCGGATTCCGGTGTCAAAGACGCGGGCGGCGCCGTACTTCTCCTGCAGGCCGGAAAAACCCTGATTCACATCGCCGATCTGGCCGACGTCTTCACCGAAAGCGAAGAGGTTGGGGTGCTTTTCCAGCATCCTGTCAAAGAAGGTATTCAGTATTTCATAGCCATTCTTTACCGGGCTGTTTTCGGAGTAGCGGGGAGCTACTACCGGCGCCTTGAGCGCCGACAGCTCCGTCTCGCTGTACAGGTGGGTGTGGTAGCGCTCCTCCATGGTGTTGTAAACGGAAACGAGGAACTGTTCCAGTTTTTGCCGGGCGGGGTTGTCCTCGCCCCGGGTGGCGAAGAGCATCCGGCGGATACAGCGGACGATGTCGGCCCGCACGGGGTTGTACAGCTGCTCCAGTTCCCGGCAGATGCGTTCTACCCGTTCCTTTTGGCGGGCCTGAGCGGCTACCTGGGCAAAGGTTTCCTGCATTTCCTTCCACACCTGCCGGATCGGGCCGCTGTAAGTTTTCCAGGCGCGGTCGCGGGCGGCCCTGGCCTGCTTGCGGGCTTTGGCCTCCAGCGCTTTGAGGCCATCATCTTCGGCCAGGCCGTTGGCCAGTATCCAGTAGCGGAATTGCCGGTTGCAATCGTAGGCCTTTTCCCATTCCAGGCGTTCCTTGGACTTGTAGCGCTCATGCGAGCCGGAGGTGGAATGCCCCTGCGGCTGGGTGAGCTCATCGACGTGGACGAGCACCGGTACGTGCTCCTTACGGGCACGGGCGGCCGCCTTCCGGTATACGGCGCAAAGGGCCGGATAATCCCAGCCGTTGACGTGAAAGATCTCGATGCCGTTGGTGTCTTCCTCCATCTGCAGACCTTCCATGGCCTGAGAGATGCTCGCCTTAGTGGTCTGTATGTGCTTGGGCACGGAAATACCGTATCCGTCATCGACCACAGTGACGACCATAGGCGCCTGCTGCACGGCGGCAGCGTTCATTACTTCCCAGAAGGCGCCTTCGGAGGTGCTGGCGTCGCCGATGTTGGTAAAAACTACTTCGTTGCCATTATCTGAAAAAGGAGAATCACTGAGTTCCGGGCATTGCCGGTATTTTTTGGAGGCCATGGCCAGGCCGATACCGCGCGCCATCTGGCCGGCGGTGGTAGAGATATCCGAGGAAAGGTTATAGCGATCCAGAGTGGGCAGCCAACGGCCCCCTTCATCAGCCAGGGGCGTGGCGTGGTGGTTGTTCATTTGCCGCCCTCCGGAAAAGGGGTCGTTGTCGGCGTCAGTATACAACTGGGCAAAATGATGCTCGGCATCAGCCAGGCCCAACGCAAAGAGCAGGGTATGGCCCCGGTAATAATCGGAGCGGAAGTCTCCCTTGCGGAAAGCCTTGGCCAGGGCCACCTGAAAGAGCTCTTTGCCATCATCGGAAACGCCGAATTTGGCCTTGCCGGCCAGCGTTTCCTTGCGGATAAGAATGCTGACCTCCCGGCTGAGCACACAGGTGTAATAGTCCTGAAGCACCTCCTCTTTACTAAAAGCTCCCTGAATTGAAATGACAGTTGGATTTTCCAAAATGATTAGGCGAATACTTTGGTTAAAGCAAGTAGTATAACGTACTAGTGAAAGCGGCACGAATTAACGAGTGAATTTAAGCTACTGTGAAACAGGACGTTAAGGGGCCACGAAATCGCCCGTTAATTCGGCCTAGTCGCACTAGCGAAGGTGCAAATATACGACTACTCCCTGACCCGGCGGGAATTGGCGTAGCATCCACCGGAAAAAAATAGCCGCGATCTACGACGTCAAACCACCGTAAATCCAGCCTTTTGGCCATTCGCACACAAAAATCGCCGACAAAAAATATTTGGAAATGAATGGAAAGTTGCTAACTTTGATCTGCTTTCAGCACAATACGAAGCGACTTTAAATTATCACCCACCCGGCTTACCATACTGCATCACCTGATGCGGTGCATCCCATGGCATCTCTATTACACCTTACGACATCGAAGGTATCTGCCGCAAGGCATCAGTATACAAAAGAATAAAACTCTTTTTTTTACTCTCACTTTTTTACAGAAACTGGATTAGTATGAAAAAAAGGGAGCTCCGGCCTGCCACTCGGAGCTCCCTAAATTTTTGGCAGAGGGATGAACCGGCTTTCTCCAACAACTGCCTGGGGCGCTGCCAGATCATTACAGTACCCTAACAGGAAACCACCGCCTCCTGCTCCGCAAAGTTTCAGATGGAAAGCTTCCGAATTCAACCCTTCCTCCCATGGGCCGCTGAAAGCCGGTGGGATCATTTCCTGAAAGTGCTCATACTGGAATTTCGAGATCCGGCGCATTTCCGAAAACAAGGCTTCCCGTTTGCCGGCCAGATAATTTCGGATGGCATTCTCCGTTGCAGGCACGAGTTCCTCCTGCATTGCCTTTGAAAAGGCTGCGTCTTCGCATTTGAGCAGGAACTTTTCTACCAAAGGGCCTGTCTTCCGGCTGATGCCGGTATCCAATAGAAAAAAGGAACCGCTTTCTCCCGGCTTTTTTTCCGGAGGGTTGGCCCGCCGCGCCTGCCCGTCCGGTAGAAGGAGCACGGCGTGGCCGAGATAGCAGATGAGGGGGTCTGTCCCTGAGCTGGCGCCATGGAAATACCCTTCCAACTGCGCCAGTTGCTGTTTAAGCCGGACATAATGGGCTTCGTCCTCTCTCGAAAATGGATTGATGGCGCAACGGCCGTAGACGGCGGCACAAAGCGCTCCTGAACTGCCGGCGCCGTATCCTACCGGGATGTCAGATTTAAAATACAAACCCCGGTTGACATCCCTTTCGAACTGCCGAAGCTCCATATCGGCGAGCAGTTCCCCCCTGTCCTTTAACCGCAACAGGTATTGAACGAATTCTTCCAGGTTGTACGGCATGCGCTCATCGTCACCGGCAAACTGCCAGTGGCCGCTGTACTGCTCCAGCGGCATGGCCAGCGCCGGGGCGCCTTTGATAATGGTATATTCGCCGAAGAGCAACAGTTTTCCGTAGTAGCGTTCCATCTTTATTTTTTGTATTCCCTGGGTAATAACCGCGGAAGTTCTTCCAAAAATTTATCCTTCCATTCGGCCGGGCACATCAGGTAGCCCCGGTTGCCGCGGGGCGGTTCGTGGCCGAAGCGTACCGGGCTGCCGTCGAGATAGCAATGGCTGAAGCCCAACGCTTCGATGATGACTTTTTCGCCCGCCAGGTCCCAGATGGCGATCCGCCGGCGAAGGAACAGGTTGACGTCCAGTTGCCCGAGAGCCATGAGCAGGGTGCGGCGGGCATCGGTGCGAATGATGCGGTTGTCGCCTACCCCCAGTTTCCGAAATACCTCCATATATTTTTCACCGCGATAACGGGCAGAGTGGAAATAGGTGAGCTGGTGGAAGGGCCTGGCGGGCGGCGGTTGCAGGCGGCGGGAATCGCCGTCCTTTTCCAGCCAGGCGCCTTGCTCTCTGCTGGCGTAAAGCAATGAATCGTTCCAGGGGTAGTAGATGAGGCCGGCCAACAGCCCTTTGCCGGGCTCATAGTAGGCCGACTGATGGGAAAATCCCGTCCGGTCGTCTATATAGGAACTGGTGCCGTCCAGTTCGTCAACGATAAAATAAGGGCGCCCGGACAGGATCACCTTATCCGGCGACTCTTCGCTGTGCAGCCCTATGTGTGGGAATTCCCGGGCAACAGCCTCCTGTACCCGTTCAGAAATGGCCAGGTCTACATCCGTCACCCTCGAGCGGTCGGGTTTGGTATAAACCTGATAATCCCCCTGAAGCCGGCTCATCATGATCCGGCCGGCATCCCGGGCTATTGATTTCAAAAATTCGAGGATCTCCTTATCCATCCGTTTCGATATTTTCCTGGAAGTAGAGCCGGCGGTTGTCCAGGTCAAAAGCACAAAGATATTTAAAGAAATTCCCATTGAACACACAACCGGCATCAATATCCAGAACGGGAACTTTATCGAGTTTTTTCAACTGCTTTTCGATCATCGGCCGGGGAGTGGGGGTATGGCCATGGACGACTACCCTTCCCTGCAGCCAGTCTCGGTCTACATGGCCGTACCAGTCCCGGAGCCAGATCAGCGCCTGCCCGGCCTCCAGAGGCCGGGCAAGGCGGAAGTCCAGGCCGGCGTGAACCAGGATATAGCCTTCGGTTTCGAAGTGCCAATCCAACTGGTGGAAGAAATCGAGGTACGGTTGGGGCAGGAGGCAGGGAGCAGCGGAATGGGGAAGGCCAAAACTGTCCAGCGTTGCATCACCTCCATTTTGGAGCCATAGCCGTTGTTCGCTGCCCATACCGCCCCGGGCATTCAGCAGGAGGGCTTCGTGGTTGCCGAGCAGGCAATGCAGGCGGAACCCTTCCTGTTTCAGTTTGAGGATCAGGTCGATGACCCCCTTGCTGTCCGACCCCCGGTCGATGTAGTCGCCGAGAAGGAAAAGTTCATCTTCCCGGCCGAGGGCGATCTGCTCCAGCAAAGCCTCGAAAGTGCGGGCGCATCCGTGAATGTCGGAAATGGCGTAGCGGCTCATGGTTAGAGACGGGCTTTGATCTTTTCCGCCCATTGGTCAAGGTGGGCGCGCGCGGCCTGTTGCTGGCCGAATTGTACCTTCACTCCATCGCCTTTGAAACGGGGTATGACGTGCAGGTGCACATGCATCACTTCCTGCCAGGCCTCCCGCCCGTTATTCTGCAGGAGGTTCGTCCCCTCGCATTGCAGGCCCGAAACGCGCAGGGCCTTCTCCACGCGCATGGCTATGCGGAAAAGGTGAGCGCCGGTATCCTCGTCCAATTCGCTGAGCTCCCCGAAGTGTTTCCTGGGGACGACCAACACATGGCCCGGGTTGATCGGCATGATATCCATAAAGGCAACGGCCTTCTCGTCTTCATAAACGACACTGGAAGGTAGGCTGCCCTCGATGACACGGCAAAATATACAATCAGATGGCATAAGGTATTGGTTTGGGTCCCGCCCTAAACTCCGAAAAAAATCGGGCCATTCAAAGAATAAACAGGGGAAATCAAACAGGCCGTGCCCAGCTTTTTAAGAACACCCCTATTTTGTGAACCATCCGTTCCCTTTTTTAATTCTCTTGGAGAATAACCTTTATACTTAAACCATGATAGACATACAACTGCTCGATACCCCCCTTCAAGCTCAGCAATGCATAGACTTTGTGTCCAGCAAAAGCGCCGGAGGGGTCGATGTGTTTATCGGAACAGTGCGCAACAATACCAGGGGCAAGGCGGTAGTCCGCCTCGAATTTGAAGCTTATGAACCTATGGCCGTATCCGAAATGCGGAAGATCGCCGAACAGGTGAAGGAGCGTTGGCCCGCTGAGAAAATAGCTTTCCATCATCGCACCGGGATATTGTACCCCGGAGAAATAGCAGTGATCATCGCCGTGTCTACCCCTCACCGTAAAGCATCATTCGAAGCCTGCCAGTATGCTATCGATACCCTTAAGGAAACCGTGCCCATCTGGAAAAAGGAGATATTCGAAGACGGAGAAGTATGGGTGGCGGCGCATCCTTAAAGAATGCAGGAGCATTGTCTGCGGGCCGTGATTGGCCGTCGGTAATTGGCTCCGCAATCCGGAGCTGTCCTACAACACCAGGCTGAACCCATTATTCAGCACATACATCGCATTGGGCACGGGGACGAGCGGCTCCGTATCGTAGATCAGCTGGAAGTAAGTGCGCAGAGAAAGCCGGTTGGTGAGCTTGATCGACACGGCCGTCTCCGAGGAAATGCGGAAATCGGAAAAGTTGCTGAGGTTGGGCTGAAAGTACGTGACATGGTTGACCGTCAGGTAAGAGGTGATGTGCAGGCCGGCGGACAGGTAGGTGCTCAGGCGGTGGTCATCGAGTATGAGCTGTTCGGTAAAAGCTTCCGGCTCTTCGAATTCATTCCTCGATTCTTCGTGTTCGAACATATACAGGGCGCCGAAGTATAGCTGGGCGGAATCCTTTCTGAGCAAGCGCACGCGAGGGCCGGCGCCGGCCAGCAGGCGCAGGTCGATCTGCTGTATCTTGTCGTACTGGGCCTGAGCAAAGGCCTCCCAGGTCAGCCAGTCATTGATGCGGCGGTTGTAACGCAGGTGCCCGAAACCATTGTCGGCAAAGTTCTTAGGCGCCGTACCCGGCTCATCCACATCATTAAATTGGGTGAGGTTGTAGGCGCCGAGCAACATCCACCGGTGGTTGCTGCGCCTCAACTCCAGGCGGGCGCCGGCGCCCAGGCGGACGGTCTGCCCGGCGCGGTTCCGCGCCAGGCCGAGGTCCAGGTTAGCCTCCCCGTATATGTCTTTTTCTTTTTTATCGAGGCGCAACTTTTCCGTATTGACCACCTGAGCGTGGGAAAGCAGGGCGCTGAAAAACAATAATGCTGCAAAAAGCCAGAAGTGTTTCATAATGGTGAAATTAGGATTCGGCGGCGAAAATAAAAAAGCCTCTGCTTATCCTAAATTCATACCCACGCCCAATGTTCGGGCTGATCCGGAGGAATTGATGCAGCCTCCGGGCGCCGAGGCAGGGCCGGCCACCAATAACCGGCGCGAAACCCTGCCCTGGAATAAGTTCCCTATCCGGCGGAGGCTTTTGTTCCGGGCGCTACGCCATTTCTATTTCCGCCTGCTTATTCAGCCCCAGCTCTTCCACGCTGATCTGCCGCATCTCAACTTTGCGGATCTTTCCGGTTACCGTCATCGGGAAAGATTCGGTGAATTTAACGTATCGGGGTATTTTGTAATGGGCAATATTGCCCTGGCAGTAGGCCCTGATCTCCTCTTCGGTAGCCATTTCCCCGTCCTTGAGCTTGATCCAGGCCATTACTTCCTCTCCGTATTTTTCATCGGGGACGCCAATGACCTGTACTTCGCTCACTTTGGGATGGGTAAAAAGGAATTCTTCGATCTCCCGGGGGTAGATATTCTCACCACCGCGGATGATCATGTCTTTGATCCGCCCTACGATGTTGATATAGCCCTGCTCATCCATCGTGGCAATGTCTCCGGTGTGCATCCAACGGGCCTGGTCTATGGCCTCCCGGGTTTTTTCCTCATCGCGCCAGTACCCCAGCATGACGCTGTAGCCGCGGGTGCAAAGCTCGCCTTCTTTTCCCCGGGGGACGACGCGCCCCGTTTCCGGGTCGATGATCTTGATCTCCAGGTGGGGGTGCACCTTTCCGACGGTGCTCACCTGTTTTTCCAGCGTTGTGCCCGGGCGGGTCTGGGTGCTCACCGGGCTGGTTTCCGTCATGCCGTAAGCGATCTGTACCTCGGGCATGTGCATAATGGTTTTTACCTTTTTCATTACCTCAACCGGGCAGGGGGCTCCGGCCATGATACCGGTGCGCAGGCTGGAGAGGTCATACCTATGGAAATTGGGGTCTTCCAGTTCGGCGATAAACATCGTAGGCACGCCGTAGATGGCGGTGGCCCGCTCTTTTTCCACTGCCTGTAATACGGCCTCCGCCTCAAACCCCGCGCTCGGGTAGATCATGGTGGCGCCGTGCGTGAGGCACCCCAGGTTGCCCAGCACCATACCGAAGCAGTGATAGAGCGGCACCGGAATGATGAGGCGGTCCTTTGACGTGAATTTCATGGTGTCGGCAACAAAGTAGCCGTTGTTCAGGATATTGTGGTGGCTCAGCGTGGCGCCTTTCGGGAAGCCGGTAGTGCCACTGGTGTATTGTATGTTGATCGGGTCGTCGAAGCAACATAGCGCCTGGCGCTCGGCCAGGGCCTCCGGATCTGCCGTTTTGGCTTTTTCCAGGAAACCAGGCCAGTTCCACATACCAGGCCAGTGGCTTCGCTCCAGGTGGACGACACCCCTCAGGCGCGGTAGTTTTTCGGCCGCCAACCTCCCCGGTTCACTGCTGGCCAGCTCGGGCGCCAGCTGGTTGAGCATTTCGATATAGTTGGATTTTTTGAACGTACCGGCGGTAAACAGCAGGCTGCAGCCCGATTGGTTGAGCGCATATTCGAGTTCGTGAAGGCGGTAGCTGGGGTTGATGTTGACCAGGATGACGCCGATCTTTGCCGTTGCATACTGAATGATAGGCCATTCTGCGCAGTTGGGCGACCAGATGCCTACCCGTTCTCCTTTTTTCAGGCCTATGGCGATCAGAGCCCGTGCACAGGTTTCTACTTGTTCTTTCAGTTGGCGATACGTCAGCCGGATACCCTGATGGTGTACGATGAGGGCGTCATTTTCCGGGTATTGTTCCACAATTTCATCAAAAAGCTTACCTATCGTCTTTCCGATCAGCGGCTTGTTGCAAATACCGCTGGTATAACTCAGTTGTTCTTTCATCAGATCAGGTTTTATTTGGCAGGGCCGGTTGATGCCCTTAATGTTTCTTCAATGAACGCGGCCATTTTGTCCAATACAAACTCCTCCGCCTGCCGGTGAGGAGTGTGGCCACATCGTTTCACCAAAAGTGTTTCCGCACTGCGGCCAATCCCTCCGGCGATACGCCTGGCCTGTTCTTCCGAACCGTACTGGTCTTCACTGCCCTGAATGATCAGAGACGGGCAGGTGATCCGTGGCAATAGCCCTTCCATACTCCAGCCCCGGAAGTGCTCATCCAGCCAGGTATCGGCCCAGGCATCGAAGAGGGCTTCCGTCTTGTCTCCGTGGTATTGGGCGAGCTTTGAGATCAGATGGCCTTTTCGGGAAACCGCCTGGCGGATCCCCTCCAGCGTAATGTCTTCGACAAAAGCATGGGCAGCTTCTGTGATGATGGCGGCGGGCTGATGGTAGGCGGCGTAAATGAGCGCGATCGTACCGCCATCACTGTGTCCAATGAGAATAGGTTTCTGTATCCGGAGTTGTTGCAACAGCTCCGGAAGTATCTCCAGGGCTTCGCGGTGCAGGTATTCCTTGTTGCGGGTTTGGAGCAGCGGGCTGGAGCGCCCGTGCCCGATGCGGTCATAGACTATGGCGTTGAGCCTGCAGCGCAGAGCCAGTTTCACAGGGAAATCCTTCCATTGCGCTACTGAACCCAGCGCATCGTGAAGGAAAACGAGGGCTGGCTGAGCTTCCTTTTCAGTGACTTCGACCTGCCGGACCCGAAGCCTATTCTCCGCTACGACAAGATGCCCGTTCGTTAGTGCCTTTTCCTTCATAAGCGCAATTGTGGGGCAATTTTGCGGGGAGGCGCCGCCCCATTTTCCGCAAGCAAGGTAGTGAAGGAGAGGGGTGAGGGCAATGATCAAAGTCAGTTGGGAAAGGTGGCTTTTGTTAGGGGAATGGGAGGGGTGAGGCGCTAGTGGCCAGTCGACTTAAAGTCGCCTGGCCACTAGCCGCGCGGGTGAAGTTACGGCTTTTTAGCCACAAAAACCAGGACACCCTGCAGCCCTTTTTCATTGGCTGTTCTTCCTGGTTTTACATAGTTTTTCCTTATAAATAATTGATTGTCAATTTTTTACGACAAAGGGCTGCGACCTGTTTTTACTTTTTCGGCGGCTGCGTCGGGCGCACCTCCACCTTGCTGGGCAAGGTACGGGGGTTCATCCGCAGCAAGTCTACCACCATCTGCCCCAGGTCTTCGGGTTGTATCTTCCAGGCATCGGCGGGGCTGGGAGTATGATCGTTGAAATAAGTGGCGACCGAGCCCGGCATGATGGTAGAGACTTTTACCCCGTGATGGCGCAGGTCGAGCATGATGGCCTGGGTGAAGCCCACCAGGCCGAACTTGCTGGCGTTGTAGGCGGAGCCGCCGGCAAAGAAGTTGGTGCCGGCCAGGCTGGCAATGGTGATGATGTAGCCTTCTGATTCCTTGAGGGCGGGAATGGAGGCTTTGACGCTGTTGAAAACCCCGGTGAGGTTGGTGTCGATGGTATCCTGCCACTGGGTGGGAGTAAGGCTTTCAATGGAGCCGAAGTGCCCCAGGCCGGCATTGGCCACCAGGACATCCAGCCTGCCCCATTCCCGGAGGATGCGTTCTACGGTGGTCTGTTGCGCTCCCAGGTTGCGTACGTCGGCGGCAATGCCGATGGCTTTTCCCGGGCCGGCCTGGTTGAGCCGGGCGGCGGCTTCATCGATGGCTTCCTTCGAGCGGCTGGTTACCGCTACGTTCATGCCCTCTTTAATGAGGGATTCGGCGATGCCCAGGCCAATGCCTTTGCTGCCGCCGGTAATGAGTGCAGTTTTTCCTTGTAGTTGTTCCATGTTGTTGGAACGCCCTGGGGTTGTTAAGGTTCACCGGCTTTTTCATACAAAGTTAATACTGCCCCAAAAAGTTGCTATTTTGTAACTTCCGGCTTTGATCCCGGGCAGTACAGGTTCCCGAAAAGTATGAAAGGAAGACAATATCAACACCGGCAGATCCTGTCCTCCAATGGATGGATGATCATTGGCAGAGAATACCTTCTGAGGGATGGCACTTATACCGCAAGAGTGAAATTACTCAGGGATCGCTCGACGAATGACGCTCTCAAGTTTCGTTTCGAAATACTCCAAAGTAATGCCGACAACCTTGAGGCCGGCAACCGGATAACGAGCACTACCGATTGGGAAGGCTCCGGTACCTGGCAGATACTGGAGGCAGATACCTGGGAGGATTAAGGTAACCCTTTACCGGTTGCCCAAATAGAGAGGATATCGGCAGGTGGAATACGCTGCTCACAAAAAAAACACTGACCCTAAACAACGATAACACTATGCTTAACCGAGTATTTTTCGCCCTGGTGTGCCTTCTTTTTTCTAAATCCCTGTGGAGCCAGGAGGGAATTGCCAATCCGCTGGAGCGCGCCCTTTCCGGGGTCGTCACCGTAGCCGTATTGGATGTGAGTGGTGAAGACCAGGTCCTGGGTTATGCCGGGGCCGCCCGCAGCTATGCGGATATTGCCTACGAGGAATCGCTTGATATGAGCGCGGCCTTCTCCAATGGGTCTGGTTTTGTCATCGAATACCAGGGGGCTTATTACATACTGACCAATGTGCACGTTATCGATGCCGCGTCCGGCGAACCGGGGTCGATCATGGCTTACAGCATTACCCGCGAGCAATACCCGATGAAGGTAGTGGGTGGCGATAGCTTCTATGACCTGGCCCTCCTCGCCTTTGACGGGAAGGAACCCGGCGAGGAGTTGCAACCCCTGTCTTTCAGCAGACAGGAGGCGGAGTTGGCCCAGAAGGCCTACTCGATCGGTAATCCTCTGGGGCAATACCCCTATACCATTACGGAAGGCATCATAAGCGGGAAGAACCGCCTTTTTTTCCGGCCTACCACCGGGCGCTTTGGCTTTCTGCAGCATACCGCCACTCTGATCTGGGGCAACAGCGGCGGCCCGCTGGTCGACGAAAAAGGCGAAGTGATCGGCGTGAATACCTGGATACATACCCGCAATGACCAGGGGCAGAATTACCTTTTCTCCCAGTTGAACTTCGCTCTGGAAGGGCAACTGGCCCAAAAGCTTTTCCGGGAAATGATGGAAAATGAAGGCCGGGTAAAGCGGGCCTTCCTGGGCGTGGTTTTCTCCTCCTCCAAAGGCCTGCTCGGCGGCCCGGAATCCCCGCCTGTTATCCATAGCCTTATCGAGGGGAGCCCGGCGGCGGAAGTGTTGAAAGAACGCATCGGGTATACCGTCACCGGCCTCAACAGCCAGCCGGTGAAAACGCTGCAGGATATTGTACGGACCCTGGAAGCTTCCGACCCCGGACAGGACATTACCCTCGAACTCAAAAAAGGCATCATCTCCCCGGAGGAAAAACTGAAAGCCGGTGAACTTACCGGCGCCAACCTGGAAAAGATAGCGCACCACTTTTTCAAAACCTTCACGGATTATGGCCTGGAGGAAAAATCCCAGGGTGTGCAGCTCGCCGGTAACCCGGTGAAAAGCAGCCACCGCCTGGACGTGGCCATTTCTGATTCCTACCCGCCCGAGAATGCCACCTTCGAAGAGCAGCCGGCGGAGCTCACCTACGGAATGGCCAGCCTGGGAGGGGTTGACAATTACGGCAGGGGAAAGTTCTACCGGGTACGTTCCCTGCAGGATGTGGCAACCACTATCCGCCTCAACTCCCTGGAAGGCCACCTCGGGGCCGACCTCCTGGACGAAGGGCAGAAACTGCGGCGGGTGCGCTTCTTCATGGTGGATGAGGAAATGAACGAGGTAAAGGTGCTATTCTATTAGCATTTCCCTGGCCGCATTGGTTATTACTTTCCTTGTTTTCAATATCAAAAAAGCCGCCATTCGTAGATATTTCTTGGCGGAGTGGGCTGATGCATCTATTTTCGGGAGCTAATGTCTTTATTGTTTAAACCTTATTCAACTACTAAAATCACCCGTTATGAAAAATTCCCTACTCGCCCTGCTCTTTTGTATGCCGGTGTTTGCTGCCGGCCAGCCCATTGAAGCCACATTGCTCGCCCACTGGAGTGATGAAAACATCCCGCCCGCCTTTTTCGACAACCCCTATCACGATGTTTGGGGAGCCGTTGTCAACGGCAGGGAAGTCGGAATACTCTGCTCTACCTTGGGCATCCACTTTTTCGACCTGAGCAACACGGAATCCATCCTGGAACCGGTGGCCTTCGCCCCTGCTACCGTTCAGGGTAGCGCAATCGGGCACCGGGATGTCAAAACCTATTTGCACTATGCTTACGCCGTGGCCGATGAGGGGGCCAGCACCCTTCAGGTTATTGACATGAGCGGCCTGCCGGAATCGGTGGAGGTTGTATATGAATCGGATGAGTTCATTCGTACCGCCCACAATATTTTTATCGATGAAGACAATGCCCGCCTCTATGCCGTTGGCGGAAATGGCTTCAATGTGCGTATCCTCTCACTGGCCAATCCGGAGCAGCCGGAGTTGCTGGCTTCCTATCCCACCGCCGAGGTTCCCCTTCCTTATGTCCACGACCTCTACGTCCGGGACAATATCGCTTACCTCAATGCCGGCAACGCCGGGTTTATCGTCATGGATATGAATGACCCTGCCAACCCTGAATTGCTGGGCACCATGACCGAATATACTGAACAGGGCTACAACCATTCGGGTTGGTTGTCGGAAGACGGCCAATATTTCTACCTGGCGGATGAAACCCACGGGCGCGACATCAAAATAGTCGATGTCGGCGACCTCTCCGACATGCGGGTAGTGGCCACTATGAACGCCCGTTCCTTCGACGGCCAGATCCCCCATAATGTTTACCCCCAGGATGGCCTGCTTTATGTTTCCTACTACTACGATGGCCTGCAGGTATACGATGTGTCCAACCCCCTTTTCCCGCGGCGGGTAGCTTACTACGATACGTATGACGGGCCCGACATTGAATACTTTGCCGGCGCCTGGGGCGTCTTTGTCCTTCCTTCCGGGCGGGCTTTGATCTCCGACATGAATAATGGATTTTACGCCTTTGAGCCCATCGAAGCGCCTCCCTATACTTCCGTGACGGCAAACGTGGCCGGCATCGAGGCCTGCATCGGGGCAACGTCTGAATTTTCTATTGAAGTAGGAACAGATTTTCTTCCCTCGGGAGTAACCCTATCGACGGAGGGCAGCTCCGAAGCGCTGGACGTAATCGTGGATGCCAGCGCCGGCCCCGGAGATGTGCTCAATATATCGGTAACGGGCCTCGAGCCGGGAGACGCTACCCTTGTGATCCATGCAACGGACGGCGCCAATGAAGGGCAAACAGGGATAGACGTCCATATCATTGGCCTGCCCGAGCCTGCTGTGCTGCGCGCCCCAACCGATGGCAAAGAGAATGTCAGCCTTACGCCCTTCTTCTTCTGGACCCCCGGCGGCGGCGCCGCCTCTCTTCCGAAGCGCATTCAGATCTCAACTGACGGCGAGAGTTTTGAGGAGGAGATTGTTTATGCGTCTGCGGTAGCCGGCAATTCCCTTACGTTGCCCATTGAATTGGCTGAGGGTACTACCTATTACTGGAGGGTTATCACTTCCGGCGAATGCGGGGACAACCCTTCGGATACCTTCTCCTTCACCACCGAATCGACAACCGGATCTGTTTCTGAAATCAACGGCAACAGCTTCCTCCTTTACCCCAACCCGGCGAGCGAACAGGTACACCTGAGCTTCGCCCGCCCTGTTGAGGAGGAAATGCAGGTAGAATGGTTATCGGCCAGTGGCCAGCGCATAAAGGCCGAAAAGATGGAAGCTTCTTCCCGCGAATTGCGGATGGATGCCGGCAACCTGCCGGATGGCCTGTATGTGGTGAGAATATCTACGCGGCAGGCAGCTGCCGCCAGGAGGGTTTTGGTGAAACATTAACTCGGGCCCTGCTGGGCACTTTTTGTATTGTGAAAATGTGTATACGTGTAATTCTACTTTGTTAGTTGTTAGTTAACAAAGTAGAATTACACAAATAGGCTTGAACTGCCCGGTAATAAGCTTTTACGGTCAGTTTACCTCAATCCCCGCTTCGGCCAGCGTGATGCGCACGCCGTCGCGGTAGGGTACGACCCAGGCATCTTTCACCCCGATCTTCTGCATGTGGGTTTTAAGCTGATCCGCATCCTGGTAGCTGCGGTAATGGCCGATGAGGATCTTCTGCAGGCCGCCTTCCGTTTCCAGGTCCATATTGTCATTTTCCTGGTCGAGGTTGGCGGGGATATTGGTCTTGCCATAAGCGCCGATCTGCACCCGGAATACCAGTCCGGACATATCCGGGCCTCTTGGGGCCATAGCGGCCTTTTCTTCATTGAGCTGCTGGATGGCATTCTGGGCGGCGATCAGGCGGCTGTTGAGGTCGGAGATCTCCTGTTGCATCTGGTTGATCTGGTTTTCATTGGAGATCCGGTCTGCCTCGAGCTGGGTCAGCTTGAGTTCCATTTCCCTTTTTTGTTTTCTGGCCTGCTCTGCTTCCTCAACCAGCTCCTTCAGGGCCGCAGGGTTGCGTTTGTATTCTTTGGCCTGGTCCTTCCAGTACTTCTTTTCATCCTTCGTGAGGTCTTGCGCCTGTACCTGATATGGTGCAACGGCCAGGAACAGGGCGGCAATAAAAAGATGGATTAGCATTCTCATTGTATCAAATTTTATCGGTTAAAAGTTATGGTCCTTCCTCAGCAGCTTTGTTCGAATAGAGAAATTCGAAAAACCACTTATAACTGGAGCAAGCAGGGGGAAGCGCAAAGCGCTGACAGCACAAAATACCGGGGTATGATTGGAGAAAAGAAAAGAAGAAGGAATCGTTTTCATCAATGTCCATTCCTTCAAGTAAGACAAAAAGGGTGTCGAGCATGGCAAATATAAGAATTTTTACAAAGCCATGCACGATTCCGTTAGAGTATGTTCGTAGTACAAAGATTGGCCTCCAAATATACCCTTAAAGGATCTCCCGAAGCGCTGCGCTGAGTAAATGCACGTGATTCGGAGTGCTGCTTTCTCCCATCAGCCCAATTCTCCAGATCTTACCCGCGTATTTGCCCAGCCCACCGCCAACCTCGATATTGTATTCGTCCAGCAGGCGCTTTCGCATAGCGGCTTCATCGACGCCCGGAGGGACAGTTACAGCATTCAGCATGGGCAGGCGGTAAGCTGGTTTCACCAGAAATTCAAAGCCCAGCGGTTCGAGTTCTTTTTTCAGCAATTCGTGATTCCGGCGATGGCGCTCGAAGCGGTTTTCCAGGCCTTCCTCCAGCACCAGGCGGTAGGCTTCCCGGAGGGCAAACATGGAAGACACGGGCGCTGTATGGTGGTAAGCCCGCTTGGCGCCCGCCCAGTAGCTTTTGACCAGCGACAAGTCGAGGAACCAACTCTGCACTTTCGTCTTGCGCGCGTCCAGGGCCTCCACCGCCCGCTCGCTGAAGGATACGGGGGAAAGGCCGGGGGGAGCGCTCAGGCACTTCTGGGTGCCGGAATAGATCGCATCGATACCCCATTCATCCACTTTGACCTCCGTACCGCAGTAGGAGGTTACCGCATCAACCAGAAAAAGGGCGCCGGCATCTTTTGCCATTTTGCTGATCTCCTCCAGGGGTTGCAATACGCCGGTGGAGGTTTCGGCATGCACGATGGCCACTACTTTGGGGCGGCCGTTCTCCAATGCCTCTTTTACCTGCTCCGGGCGGACGGGCTCTCCCCAGGGCGCTTCTACCCGGGTTACTTTTGCCCCGCAGCGCTCCGCAATATCCGCCATGCGGCCGCCGAATACACCGTGAATGCAGATAAGCGCTTCATCGCCGGGCTCCAGCAGGTTCACCAGGCAGGTTTCCATGCCGGCGCTGCCCGGCGCCGACACCACAAAGGTCAGGTGGTTCTGCGTCTGAAAGGTGAGCTGCGCCATGGCCTTGATGTCATCCATGACGGCCACGAATTCTGGGTCCAGGTGGCCGACCAGCGGGGTGGCCATAGCTTTAAGCACGCGTGGGTGCACATCGCTCGGCCCCGGGCCCATGAGGATGCGTTGGCTGGTGTTGAGTTCGTTTTGATAAGACATAGGGCAATATTACAAATATACAGGGAGAAATATACAGGCTGAAATGCGTGGAAATGCATTGAGATACTACTATTCCTGGAATAAGGGCACATTCCATGCATTTCTACACATTTCCAACCATTTCCAAAATGCCCCGGATGATCAGCTGACCACCAGTGCCGGAATGCTCGTGTCAATATTGAGAAGCGTCTCCGTCGTACTACCCAGCAGCATCAGTTCCAGCTTGGAGTGGCCTTTGCAGCCGATCACTACCAGGTTGGCGTCGATCTCTCTGGCTTTGTTCATAATCTGGTGAGCAACGTCCGGCATATCCCTCCAGATGAGTATGGGTTCTATTTCATCGAGGTACCCGGGCAGCTCTTCGTTCATGAACTTTTCGAAGCCTTTTTCGTGGTTCTCCTGAATGTTCTGCTCAAAGCGCTCCGGTGTCATATTCAATTTATAGGCCATCAGGTTGGGGCGCTGGTAGATATTGATGGCGTATATTTTTACACCTTCTCCAATCTGCTTTTTGATCGACAGAGCCGTTTTCAGGGCGCGCACCGAGTTGTCCGAAAAGTCGATCGGCACCAGAATGGTTTTCAGTTCTGTTTTCGCTTTCTCGGGAATGACCAGCACGTCGGCTTTCGTCTGCCGGATGATGTTCTTCGACAACACCCCATGGTTGTAAGCGTCGGCCTTCCGGCCGAGCACAAGCAGGCCCGCTTCTTTCTCCTTGACGAGGGCCAGCAGTTTCTCCAGCGGCGAGCCGTCATCGATGAAATACTCCATGTTGCCGGCGGCTTCAGCCGGCAGCGCTTGCTGCACCCGTTCCTTCAAAGCCCGGATGGCTTCTTCTTCGTCTTCTCGTTTGACTTCAACACCGGGGGCGATAACCAAGGGAAGCCTTTTCCGGGTATTTGGAATAACGTGGATAAAAGAAAGGCCCTCCATTGGGATCGGCCCGCTCAGGAAATTGAGATATTGAAGCAAAGGTTCATCCGCTCGGTCGAGACCAAGGCCTACTACCGCTTTACCGATGGTAAATGGCTGTAGTGCTTTATCTTTTGCGGTGGTTTTCTCTGATGTGGTTGGCATAATGATTAGTTTTATAGGTTAGTTGAAAGAATCTCTTCGAAAAGTACGCGGAAAAGAGGCATTTTTTCAATGATATATGTCAGCAAAGCCGCGGCACTACCTGGGAGTTGTTGAACCATAATTCCGCAAATCAGTTTACATTCGATAAGCAAACCGATCTGTTCTATGCCTCCATTCAGAATATTGCTCTTGTTCTTTGCCCTTTCTCAGCTGAATGGGCTGCAGGCTCAAAGCGGCCCCAATATTCCGCCCCAGATGGACCCGCGCCTGCTGGAGATCGGCCGGGCGCCTTCCGCCGAACGCATCGAGGCGGACATCCGCAGGCTGGTGAGCTTCGGCACCCGCCATACGCTCTCCGATACGCTTTCCGATACCCGGGGCATCGGCGCCGCCCGCCGCTGGATCAAGGCCGAATTCGAACGGATCTCGAAAGACTGCGGGGGCTGCCTGGAGGTGTTCTACCAACGCAGCCTGGTGCCGGCGGAAGGCAACCGGCGGTTTACCGAAGACACCTGGGTGGTCAATGTGGTGGCTGTTCAGCGGGGCAGCCAATATCCCAACCGCTACGTCATCATGAGCGGCGACATCGATTCCCGCGTTTCCGACCCGCTCGATGGCGTTTCGGATTCTCCCGGCGCCAACGACAACGCTTCCGGGATGGCGGGCGCCCTCGAAGCGGCGCGGGTGCTGACGAAATACAAATTTCCCACCAGCATCATCTACACCGGCCTTTCCGGTGAAGAACAGGGCCTGTTCGGCGGCAAGCACATGGCCGAGGTGGCCAAGGCCGAAGGCTGGGAGATCATCGGCCTGCTCAACAACGACATGATCGGCAACATCGAGGGCATCGACGGCGTGATCGACAACTCCTCCTTCCGCATATTCTCGGAACCGACGCCTGCCACCGCCGATGAGCGCCTGCGCACCTGGAACCGCTTCTACGGCGGCGAGGTGGACGGCCCTTCGCGGCAGCTGGCGCGCTACATCGCCCGCCTGACAGAACAGTACATGGACAACCTGAAGCCCATCATGATCTACCGCCTCGACCGCTTCGGCAGAGGCGGCCACCATCGTCCTTTTAACGACCAGGGCTTCCCCGGTGTTCGAATTATGGAAACCCACGAGAATTACCACCGGCAGCATCAGGACCTCCGCACCGAGGATGGAATCGAATACGGCGATGTGATCGAAGGCGTCAATTTTGAGTATGCTGCTAAGCTCACCGCTGTCAACGCCATCACGCTGGCCGCCCTGGCCTGGGCGCCCCCGCCCCCGCAGGGCCTTATGATCGGCGGGGCCGTGGAGCCCTCCACCCAGCTGGAATGGGAGATGGTGGACGATCCGAACCTGGCGGGCTACAAGGTGTACTGGCGGGAGACCACCGCCCCGCAATGGCAGTATTCGCGCTTTGTGGGCAAAGTATCGGCCTATACCCTGGAGAATATCATCATCGACAACTTCCTCTTTGGCGTAGCGGCGGTTGGAAAGGATGGGAATGAGAGCGTGGTGGTGTATCCTACGAGTTTGATATCGCGCCGGAGAAATTAAATAAATCTTTCCATTGGCAAAAATATCCCTTACCTTGAAGTGGACAAACCACAATCCATAACGCCAATGCAAGATAAATTTCACAAAATACTGCAAAAGCTCATCGAAAAGGAAAATATCCAATCCGTCGAGGAGCTACAGAAACTGATGGATTCTCTTATCGGCAAGCCTATGCCCGGCCTTTCCGAGCTGGGCGTAGAACTCACAGAGGAAGACAAGGCCAGCCAACTGGTATGGGAAGCCCGGGATCTCCCTGTCGATAAGGGCAGGCGAAGGGCAAAGAAAGCCCTGAAACTCAATCCGGACTGCATCGAAGCCTACGAGTACCTGGGAGACAGTTATTCCTATTACGACAAAAGGCAGGAGTACTTAGAAAAAGGAGTGGAGATCGGGCGCCGGATCTTCGGTGGGCAATTTATGAAAGAGAACAAGGGCCACTTCTGGCTCGTACCCGAAACGCGGCCCTTCATGCGCTGCCTGGCCGGCCTGGCGGAGTGCTACTACGGCCCGGGGCAAACCCATAAGGCCATCGAAATATGGGAAGAGATGCTCCGCCTCAACCCCGGCGACAACCAGGGCATCCGTTACGTCCTGCTTCCCGCCCTACTGGAGAAGAAGGAACTGGCAAAGTACGAAAAGCACCGGAAAGAATACGATGAGGGCACCGCCATGATGGAGTTCAGTGACGCCCTTTACCTGTTTATGAAAAATGGCGATACTTCTGAATCCGTGTCCCGGCTGAAATCTGCCATCAGCAACAATAAGTTCGTCCCCCGGTATTTATTGGCTGAATATCCTCCCGAAGAATTCCCTTTCACCTATTCTCTGCACAGTGAGGAAGAGGCGATCATTTATGCCGGTTACGCCTGGCGCGCCTGGTTGTGGGCAGAGGGGGCAAGGGATTGGCTGAGGAAGGTTTGGAGGGGTGCGAAATAATACCGGCGCTGCTTTAGGGCATGTTTGGAGGCTACTCAAATGCGTGGACAAACTCCGAACCCCGCTTATGAAGCCGGAAAGCCCGAATACCGCTGTTTGTAGGGCGCCAGAAAGCCCAGCACGATGTCTTCCTGTGGAACGCCCTTCTCCATGAGGCGGTCGACGATGACGGCGTCCGTCCAGTCCTGCTGTACCCAGACTTTGCCGTCTTTGATGTCGATGTGGATGATGGTGTTATAAACCGGAGATTTGCCTTTCCACCCAACATTCATCAAAAGAAAGTGGTTTCGTTCCCTGTCGATGATCAATTCTGTATCAATATCATCGGGAATTGTCGGCTT